>NZ_SGTY01000030.1:0-23396 GCF_005435095.1 Halorubrum sp. CGM5_25_10-8B
CGAAGGGTAGTTTGGCCACGTGTTACTGAGCTATTCGCCACGAGTCTGAACTCGTGCGACTAGCATGGCTAAATCGGATCCCAATAGCAATGGCCTCCGGCAGGATCAACCGGAATGAGTATCCTTCGAGCCTGATTCCCGGCTCGAAGGGGGTGTTGGCGGGTGTCAACTTCGGTTGAGACGAAGGTTGACACACCATTGCATTGGTCTGTGTGGTGTCCGGCCCATCCAGCGGCTTGGATGACACCGAACGACCACGGCTCACATCAGATCGCCGCTTACGCCGGAGCGCAGGGGGCGCGATCCTCATCGGGTGAGTCGGATGAACCGACTCTGCGAAACCGGGCCGAGTTGAACGGCCCGAGTCCGCGGTGCGTTCTTCGCGTTTCAACCGAACGGGCTTATACACTTAAGCACGTCGGAACGCTTCGACCGGCCGCGTTGGCGGCCGGCCGGTGCCCCCCCGTCGGGGGCTCCTCGCATTCATTCGAATGCCCGGGTTGTATTTAACCCCGTCGAAGCGTCGGCCCCACGTCATGCGGTTTCATGGAGCAGTTTACAACGAGCTGATCCAGTAGGGAGATTTGGTATCGGCAGGATCTCGCGACACTGGGCGATACGATCGGAACGTCTGAGAGCCGAACGTATCAGAAGTGTATCATGGAATCCAGGTTGCGGCGGCGGCCTCACGCGCGCGCAGGACAGGACACTATGTGCGGTGTGGGGCAGTTGGCCATTTATACCACGGGCGTTTATAAGGGAGGGGGACACATATAAAAGCGAACGATGACGAACCCTGCAGACTCGATCGAGATTCAGAACGTTGTTGCATCGACGGGTATCGGTCAGGAGCTCGACTTGGAGGCGCTCGCAGAGGATCTCCCGGGCGCAGATTTCAATCCCGACAACTTCCCCGGCCTCGTCTACAGGACTCAAGAGCCGAAGGCGGCCGCGCTCATCTTCCGGTCGGGGAAGATCGTCTGTACGGGTGCCAAGAGCATCGACGACGTCCACGACGCGCTCGGGATCATCTTCGAGAAGCTTCGGGGCCTCCAGATCCCGGTCGAGGATGATCCGGAGATCACCGTTCAGAACATCGTGTCGAGCGCGGACTTGGGGCACAACCTCAATCTCAACGCCCTCGCGATCGGGCTCGGTCTCGAAGACGTAGAGTACGAGCCGGAGCAGTTCCCCGGGCTCGTCTACCGGATGGACGAACCCGAGGTCGTCATCCTCCTCTTCGGAAGCGGGAAGATCGTCATCACCGGCGGTAAGCGGACTGACGACGCCGAGGAAGCCGTCGAGGAGATCGTCGAGCGGATCGAAGGACTCGGCCTGCTCGGCTGACGCGGGCGAATCGATCGGTCTGTGCGGGGCCTCGTCGCGGCGACGGCACGGTGCTCGTCGTAGAGCGGTGGCGGGGGGACCGTCGGGTGGCCGAACCGACTCGATCAGCTCTCGGCATCATCCTCGGTAAGGACCTCTTTGACTACGCTCGGGTCCTCGAGGAGTTGGTGCTTCGTGTAGCTTCCTTCGGCGCTACCGCCGCTGTGTTTCGACTGTTCGATGATGTCGAGGAACGCGTGCTCCTTCAGGAGGTCGCGGACGCGCCGTAGCGAGAGGCTATCGGATCCCTCCTGCCGGCAGATGTTCTCGTAGATTTCGTACACGCGGCTCGTGCGGAATCCGTCCTGACGACCGTTCGAGAGCGACAGTAGCGCGAGCGCCTGAAGCACGTACCTCGAGTGCGGGGTGGACCCGCGAATGAGTTCGCGGAATCGGTCGGTCTCGGCTCGCTCGCGCGCCTGCGTGACGAACTCCTCACGAACAGTGGGTTCGCCGTTCGCCTGTGCGATCTCGCCCGCGTACCGGAGGATGTCGATAGCCTTCCGCGCGTCGCCGTGTTCGCGCGCCGCCAGCGCGGCGGCGCGCGGGATCGTCGAGGGTTCGAGAACGGCGTCGTGGAACGCGTCCGCCCGCGCCTGCATGATTTCCCTGAGTTGGTTCGCGTCGTACGGCGGGAAGACGAACTCGCGCTCACAGAGGCTCGATTTAACGCGCTCGTCCATCCGGTCTTTGTACTGGATCTTGTTGCTGATGCCGACGACGCCCAACTTACAGTCGGTGATCTTTCCCGCCTCGCCAGCGCGGGACAGTTGCATCAGGATGGCGTCGTCATCGAGCTTATCGATCTCGTCGAGCAGGATCAAGACGACGTCGTACCGCTGGTCGAGGATCCGCCAGAGTCGCTTGTAGTACGTGGACGTAGAGAGCCCCTTATCGGGGACGTTGATCCCGGTTTCCTCGGGGTCGTTGACGCCCTCGGCGATCGTCTGGACCGCTTGCGTCTCGGTGGTGTCCTGCGCGCAGTCGACGTAGGCGAACGTCGCCGTAACGCCCTCCTCGCTCGCGGTCGAGACGAGTCGCTTGGAGACGTACTTCGCGCACAGGGACTTCCCGGTGCCCGTCTTCCCGTAGATGAGGACGTTGCTCGGGCTCTGGCCGAAGATGGCCGGATTGACCGCCGTCGCCAGATCGGCGATCTCGTCGTCGCGGCCGACGATACGTCCCTCGCCCGGCAAGTGACTGATCTCGAGGAGTTCCTTGTTCGCGAAGATAGGGTCCTCCCTCGTGAAGAGGTCGTCCGCTGCGTCCATGAGGGAGACACCGTGTTTCCGGTGAAATGCGTTCTGTTTCGCGGCCACGTTCGGAGCGGAGCGAGGGACGGGTCGGTGGAGAGAGACACACACCGTGTTTCCGGTGAAAAGGGTGGTCGACCGTGGGGTGGCGGGCGGGGGAAGTACTCACGGAGTGAGCCGGCATGTGACGCGCTCCAACGCATGGAGTGATCGGGCTCATAGAGTAATTCGGCTGGGATGAGTGAGCGGAGAAGAGACAACCGTTGGAAAATTCGGGGATACGGGTGTGGAGAGGTCAACGGACACTGTCTGAGGAGACTGTTTCACCGGAAACGAGGTGTTCGCTGAGTGCCTCAGGCGGGCCGACCAACAGGGGGGAGACCGTGTTTCCGGTGAAACTCAGGCTTCAGATGGGGTGCGGGCTTCCAACGAAGTGCGAGCACTCAGTAGAATAGTAGTTTCCGGTGAAACGCATGTATCGCGCGGCAAGCTGTTGCTCATTTCGCTTGGCGAGCTTTACTCTGATGTAGGATATAAATCCTGTTGTTCTATATCGGTCAGATAGATAACTAAACCGCCCACAGCGAAGTCGCTCCCACCCAAGATAGCCCCATTTCACCGGAAACACGGTGTGTCTCACCGTACGAAACCACAGCGACCGACGTACCGACCTACGGTGTGAGAGAGTCGCGGACCTCATACCGAACGCCGTCTTCACGGAGTCGCGTCGTGTGGCGAGAAAGCTCGTCGGTCGAAACGAGCAACAGCACGTCCAAGCCCCGGAGGGCGGCCTGAGACACGCCCGTCGCCGAACCGAATCGGATGTCCGGCCGGAGCCCGGTCCGCGTCGCGAGCGCGTAGGCTTCGGTCCCACCGACCGCGATCAGATCCGCGTCCGCGGCGCGATCCGTGATGACCTCGGGAGACGGCGGACTCCCTTCGGTCACCGCCGGGACGGACACGACCGTCACCACGCCCGGATCGTACTCGACGACCCCCTCGAAGTCGGTGACGCCGACCGCCTCTCCGGCCTCACCGCCGGTGACGACGACCGCTGTCGCCGATCCCCCCTCCGGGACGGCGTGTAGCACGCCGTCGCGCATCTCCAGCCCGACGTCGTCACCTTCCGCAACCGCGTCGGTCGCCACGGCGGCGTCGACGTCGACGCTTCCCAGAACATCGTCGGACACGCGAGACACGAAGTCCGAGAGGGCGTCGGTTCGCGTGATTATCCAGTCGACTCCCTCTTTGGTCACCTCGTACCGACCTCGACCGCGTTTCTCCACGAACCCTCCGTCGACCAAGTCGCGGACGTAGTCGCTCACCGCCTGCGAGGTCACACCGATGACGTCCGCGATCTCCTCTTGGCTCACCGCCGGCTGCCGCGCGGCGATCTCGACGAGAACCCGGTAACGAGTCGCGTCGCGCCTGTTATCCAGCACTCGCGGCCCGGCCGGCTCGTCCGGATCCTCGCTCGTTCCCATACCACCGATGTTGTAGTCGGAAACAAGTAAAATTGGTGTCCCGGCGTCCACGGTACACCCGGCGAGCTACTCTTGGGCGTCCACGACGGCGACGCTCGCAAGGTTGACGATATCCTTCACCTCGTCGCCACGCTGGAGGACGTGGACCGGCTCGTCCATGCCGACGAGCATCGGTCCGATGGCCTCGGCGCCCCCGAGCCGCTGAAGGAGTTTGTATCCGATGTTCCCGGCCTCGAGGTTCGGGAACACGAGGACGTTGGCCGCCTCGTCGAGTTCGGAGAACTCGTAGGTACCGTTGAGGATGTCGTCGACGACCGCGGTGTCGGCCTGCATCTCCCCGTCGACCGGGAAGTCGACCACGTCGTCGGACTGAAGAATGTCGACCGCGTCGCGCGGCTTCCGCGTCCCCTCGTTGTCGACGCTCCCGAAGTTCGAGTACGATAGCATCGCGGCGCGCGGTTCGACGTTGAACCGTCGCGCGAGGTCCGCCGTGTGTCGCGTGACCTCCGCCAGCGTCTCCGCGTCGGGGTCCTGATTGACGGTCGTGTCCGCACAGAAGATCACCCGGTTCTTGAAGGTGAGCATGTACACGCCGGCGACGGTGTCCGTGTCGGCCGCCGAACCGACTATCTGGAGGGGCGGCCGGAGCGCGGACGGGTAGTGGTGCGTGAGCCCGGTGAGCATCGCGTCGACGTCGCCGGTTTCTACCATCACGCTCCCGAGGTAGTTGGTGTCCCGTTTGACCAAATCGTCAGCCTCGCGTTTGGTGATCCCCTTGCGCTTTCGGAGCTCGTACAGCCGCTCACCGTATCCGGAGACGTCCCGCTCGTCCGGGTCGACCACCTCGGGGCGGAACGAGAGCCCGAGCTCGGACGCGGTCCGGGAGATGGTGTCGGCGTCGCCGAGCAACACCGGCTCCGCGATCCCCTGCTCGGAGAGCTGGTAGGCCGCGCGGATCATCTTCTCGTCGGTGCCCTCCGCGAGCGCGATCCGCTTCGGGTCGCTTTTCGCCTTGTTCAACACGACCCGCATCATCTCGCGGGACTTCCCCAAGCGAGCTTCGAGGCGCTCGCGGTACTGGTTCAGATCGATCTCCGTCCTGGCCGATCCGGACTCCATCGCCGCCTCCGCGACGCGCGGCGCCACCTCGAACAGCACCCGCGGATCGAGCGGCTTCGGAATGACGTAGTCGGGACCGAACTGGAGCGGGTCGTCGCCGTATGCCTTCACGACCGCGTCCGGAACGTCCTTGCGCGCGAGGTCGGCTAGCGCCTCCGCGGCGGCCGCCTTCATCTCCTCGTTGATCTCGGTCGCACGCACGTCGAGCGCCCCGCGGAACAGGAAGGGGAACCCGAGGACGTTGTTCACCATGTTCGGGTAGTCGGACCGACCAGTCGCCATGATCACTGTGTCGTCCCGGGCGTCCTTGGCGTCCTCGTAGGTGATCTCCGGGTCGGGGTTCGCCATCGCGAAGATGATCGGGTCCGCGGCCATCGAGCGGACCATCTCCTGCGAGACGATACCCCCGACGGAGAGCCCGACGAACACGTCTGCGCCGTCCATGGCGTCCGCGAGATCGCCGTCTTCGACGGGGGTGGCGAACTGGCTTTTGTACTCGTTGACATCGCCGGCCGCCACCCGCTCTTCGGTGATGATCCCGGAGGAATCGCACATCATGATGTTCTCTTCGCGCGCCCCCAGCGAGACGTAGAACCGGGCCGTCGCGATGGCCGACGCGCCGGCGCCGGAGAAGACGATGTCGAGCTCCGAGAGGTCCTTATCGGAGATGTCGACCGCGTTCATCAGCGCCGCGCCGGAGATGATCGCGGTGCCGTGCTGGTCGTCGTGGAACACCGGGATCTCCATCTCCTCGCGGAGCCGCTCCTCGATCTTGAAACACTCCGGGGCTTTGATGTCCTCGAGGTTGATGCCGCCGAACGTCGGCTCCATCGCCTTCACGGCCTCGCAGAACGGGTCGACGGCGTCGATGTCGAGCTCGATGTCGAACACGTCGATGTCGGCGAACCGCTTGAACAGCACCCCCTTCCCTTCCATCACGGGCTTCGAGGCGGCCGCGCCGATGTCACCGAGCCCGAGGACGGCCGAGCCGTTCGAGACGACCGCGACGAGGTTACCCTTCGCCGTGTACTCGAAGACGGACTCCGGGTCGGCCGCGATATCGCGGCACGGCGCCGCGACCCCGGGGGAGTACGCCAGCGAGAGGTCTCGCTGGGTGTTCGTCGGCTTCGTCGTCTCTATCTCGATCTTTCCGGGCGGCTCCTGCCGGTGATACTCCCGGGCGTCGTCGTCTAGTCCCATGTCTTTCTCCATTCGTGAACGGAGTAAAAAGGTATGCGATGGTGTCGAGTGTGTGATTCGACGTTCGACGATCTTGCGGCGCCCTTCGACGGCATCGAAGTACTTCAACGAGATCTCGATGTGTGTTGGCGTTTCGATGCTCGTCGACAACTTGGATGTCCGTCGACCGCGGAGCCCCGTCGGCGCGTCCTCAGACCGGCCCACCGTCGGCTGGCTCCGAGTCGTCGCTCGCGGCGAGCGTCGGCGCCAGCGGAGCCAGCCCCGGAGCGAACCCGGCGAGCGTCGAGACTTCGTACGCCGTCAGGTACGTCCGCGCCACGATGAGGACGGGGAGCGTCAGCACCGCGACGGCGGCGACCGCACACAGCAGGACGGTCGCGAGCACGATCGCCCCCGCGGTCGTCTCGACCAACGCCGCCACTCCGCCGAGCGGGACCGCGGCGAGCACCAGCACGACGAGGCCGACCGCGGCGACCACCCCGCCGACGGAGGCGACTGCGACGGCCCGGACGATCCCGGCGCTCGCCGCGACGACGGCGTGAACCGCGAGGTAGACCGCGACATCGCTCAGCGACTCGCGGAGCGAAGCCCAAACCGTCCGCCACCCGGCGAGCACCCCGACGTCGCGGGCGACCATCGCCGGCGCGACGAGCTCCAGCGTGAGCCGGGAGCCGACGGTCCCGATCAGCGCTACGCCGCCAGCGGTGACTCCGAGCGCGACGAACGCGACCTCGGAGGCACCGGACACCCCGCCGACCTCTACGCCCGCCGCGCCCGACACAGCAGAGTCTGCGGCGACAACCGCGAACGCGGCCGCCGGTATCGCGGCGACGACCGCGCCGGCCGTCACGACGGCCGACAGCCCGAAGGCCTGCCGAAACCGTGTACGAAACGGTCGCCAGAGCGCGACTTCCGTCGTCGCGAGCGCGTCGTAGAACGCGAGCCGGAATGCGACCGAACACGTGACGAGCGCGAACGCCGCGACCAGCCCCCCGACCGCGGCCGCGACGAGCAGCGCGTCGTCGAGTCCCGCGACGCGCTCGGCTGCCGGACCGACGATGCGTCCGATCCCCACCGGTCCCGCCCCGACGCCCGTCGAGGTAGATGTCGCCCACCCCACGAGCCCGGCCGTCGAAGCGCCGAGTGACGAGGCACCGACGTGCGACGCCGCGGCGCCGCCGCCCGCCATGCCGGCCGCGAGGGCGGCGAGCTTCGCCCATCGGACCACCTCGAACGGAAAGAGTAACCGTCGCGTCGCGTCGACGGCGCGGTCGACCGCGTCGACGGCGTGCCAGCTCATACCGATCGTTCGCCGGAAGGGATGAAATATGCTGGTACCCGAGCCGACTGTAGGGAGGTGCCTGTTCCGCGGCCGCCCGTCCCGCGGCCGCCCGTTCCGCGACCGCCCGCCTCGCGAGATCGCACGGCTCGCCCGTATCCCGAGTGGCCACACGCTCGACCCGCAGTCATTTAGGGCGGACGCGACGAAGCCGAACGCATGAAGGTCCGCGGCGAACGCGAGTGCCAGTCCTGTGGCACGCGGTGGTCGTACTACGATACGGGCTCCGTCGCGTGTCCGAGCTGCGGCGACCTGCGCAGCGTCGGCGTCGACGCCCGGACGGCACACACCGACGCGCCCGTCGCGCTCGACCTCGCGGCGCACCGCGAGCGGTTCGGGAACGCGACCGGGACGCTCCCGCGCTCTGGCGTCGACGAGCTCCAGTCCGACCTCCGAGAGTACTGCCGGAAGCGCGGGTTCATCGACGGCGGGCGTCTCGTGCCGCTCGACGAGACCTACCTCGCTGCCCGAGAGCTGCTGGAGGCGGTGGACTGCTTCGAACGGCTCCGGGACCCGACCGACGCCGATCGCGAGTACCTCCTCGGGCTGCTCGCCGGCGCCGACGACGGCGAGCGCCCGGCTGCGGGGGAGGTACCGACCGCGCTCCGCGAGGCCCGAGGGATGGCCGCCGTGCGCGCGGTCGAGGCGTACCGCAGCGACGCGCTCGACTTCCTCGACGAACTCGAATCCGGCGCCAGACCGGGCGGGGCGGAACGCACCGCCGACGCCGAGGGCGACTCCCCGGCGGTTACCGTCGAAGGAGAGAGCCCCGGCTCTCGGATCGGTCCCGCTCGCGACGCGTTCGAACGCCTTCGCGACCGCGTCGCGCGCGCCGACGCCCTCGGGGGCGACGTGCCGCCCGCGGCCGCGGACGGGCTCGTGAAGGCGGCCGACGCGCTCGGGACCTACGTGCGGACCGGCGACGAGACGACGCTGACGACCGCCAACCGCCTGATCGACGACGCGAGCGTCGACGACTTCGACCCCGCGGATCGGTGAGATCACCCGGCGTTCACCCGGCCGAACTCGGCGCCGTCACTCCCCGTCCGACGCGACCACCGCGTTCGAGAGCGTCCCGACCCCCTCGTAGGTGATTTCGACCCGCTCGCCGGGTTCGACGAGCCCGGGGTTCGCCGGACTGCCGAACGCGACACAGTCGCCGGGCTCGAACGTGAACCGCTTCGAGAGGTACGAGACGACCTCTCGGGGACCGAACAGCATCAGTTCGGTGGTCGCGTCCTGTCGCACCTCGCCGCCCACGGTAGTCTCGATGTCGATATCCGTCGGGTCCACGTCGGTCTCGATCCACGGGCCCAGCGGCGCCGACCCGTCGAACGCCTTCCGCGCGGTCCGGCCCTGCTGGTCGAGCGCGTCGACGTCGTTCAGTATCGTGTAGCCGCGGACGACCTCCGGGACGTCCTCGGGGGCGAGATCCCGGCACCGTTCGTCGAGCACGGCGACAAGTTCGCCGGCGTACGTCAGCTCGTCGGTCCACTCTGGATATCGGATTTCCTCGCCGTGCGCGAGCAGGCTCGTCGGGGGCTTGATGAAGAAATCCGGCACCTCGGGCCGTTCGTAGTCCATCTGGTCGAGCGTCTCGGCGTAGTTCCGGCCGACGCAGTACAGCGCGGTGGGGTCACACGGCGGGAGCAGTCGGCCGTCGCGGCCGACCTCGTACCGGCCGTCGTCGGCGACGACTGTGCCGTCGTCGTATAGGCCGACCACGGGACCGTCCGGCGTGAGCAGTCGAGCGAGTCGCATACAGGCACCTCTGCGCTGCGGTTCGAAAAGGCGTCGGTGGCGGCACGGCCCGGATCAATCGTCGCTGTCCGCCTCGCGACTACCGTCCGCCTCACGACCGGTATCCTCCTCACGACTACCGTCCCCATCTTCGTCGAGACCGATGACAACGGCTGACCGGATTTCTAGGGCGGCGTCGAACTCCGCCCGGCGACCGCTCCCGGCCCCGAGCCGTTCGACCGCGGCCTCGTGCGCGCGGACGACGGCGTCGCGCTCGCGCTCGGAGAGCCCGACGCGCTCGGCCACCTCGTCCCAGTGGTCCGGCTCAACAAGGAACGTCTCGCGCCCCGGCTCGGCCTCGATCTGCTCGTACCTCCGGCGATACGCATCGATTCTGGGGCCGAGGTCGGCTTGGACGCGCGCGAGGAGCGTCGGCACGCGCGCAGCGGGCACACTCGCAAGCGCGGTCGTCTTCACTAGCGCTGTCCCCTCGATGGGGTACGTTCCCGAGTCCCGGTCGGTGTCCGTTCCACGACCGTCGGTACCCGCTCTGCGGTCGTCGGCCTCGCCGTCGGCGTCCGCTCCACGACCGTCGGCGTCCGCTCCACGACCGTCGACCTCGCCGTCGGCGTCCCCTTTGCGGCCGTCGGCGTCCTCTCCGTGGTCGCCAGACTCGCTGTCGTCGTCGGACATCACCCGCCGGCGCGCATGGCCTTCTGCCGGTATTTCGGGAGGAGGTCACCGAGGGCGTCCGGGTCGCCCGCGAACTCGGCGGTCACCTCCGTGATCTCGATCGCGGCCGCGGCGGTCACCTTCTCGGCGCTGAGGGCCGCCCGCCAGCCGTCGCCCTCCACGCTGGTCGCCTCCGCGGGCTCGTCGGTTCCGACGAGTTCCCCGCCCAAGTTCCTGAGGTAATGGGCGGCGAGCCGCCGAGAGATACCGCGGTACGCGACCGTCTCGCGCTCCCACCCCTCCTCGGCCGGCGGGAGGCCGGAAGCGTCCGCGTCGTCGACCACGTCCTCGGCGGTCGCCGAGCCGTCGTCGCTCATGCGCCCCCCGCGACGGGCGGGAACACGGAGAGCCGGTCCCCGTCCGCCATCGGTGTGTCGAGCCCGTCGAGGTGGAGCACCTCGCGGCCGTTCTTCAGGACGTTGATCTGCGGGGCGAGGTCCCCGTCGGCGATCAGTCGGCCCTCCATCCCCTCGTACTCCGACTCCAGTTCGCGCAGCACGTCGCCGACGGTCGCGGCGTCGGCGAACTCCGTGTTCACCGTCTTCCCGCCGGCGGCCTCGCGAAACGTCGCGAAGAACCGCAGTTCCAGTTCCATACCCGTACGTCGGGTCGCGGCGGGTTAAAAGCGGTCGGCCACGGAAGGCGACGGTCGCTTGGTCACAGGTCGGAGAGGCGAATCCCGTCCTCGACCAGCCGGAAGTTCCGCTCCCGGTCGAGGTCGTCGGCAAGCCACTCGTGGTCGTACAGCTGGCCGATGAGCTCGAGGTAGAGGTTCCGCCACGCGATCGCGTAGATCGGCGACTGCCCCCACGCGCGGAGTTCCGGGACGAACTCGTGGTAGGTGCTCGCCTGCGACTCCATGCGCTCGACCGCGTCGGCGACGACCTCGGCTGCCTCGTCGGGGTCGGCCTCGTCGAGCGCCTCGTTCAGTCGCGACTGGATCCCCGCGATGGCGCGCCGCATGTCCTGCTCGGCGGTCCCCTCCTCCTCCGGAAGCGACTCGATGACGCCCCTCGGCACGCCGAGTTCGATCTCTGGCATGGGATCCCCTCGGGGGAGCGCGCTCAAAAAACCCGCTCACCCGGCAACGACGAGCACGGCGGAACCGGGCGACCGCGGGCCACGGTCGGCGACCGACCACGCGCCGCGGTCCGGAACTAGTCGCGGCTCGACACTGCGGGTCGCCGCGCCCCCTTCCGAGAGCCACGTCCCGGTCGCGTTCCCGACCGCCTCCCGGCTGGCGTCGGGCGACAGCGACGCGGGACCGTCGCCGCGCTGCGGGCCGTAGGCCCCGAACCCGGCGTGGTTGACGCCGTCGAGTTTCACGATCCGCGCGTCCGCCGGGAGGTTCGCCCGCGACGCGCGCTCCCGTTCGGCGTCGATCACGCCGTCCGCGCCGCCGAGCACCGAGAGCACGTCAAGGCCGCTGTCGGAGACGTCGCGGTCGCAGTACGCGGCGTGGAGGACGAGCGCCTCGTAGGCCGCGGCGTTCTCGGCGGCGTGCCGGCAGGCCATGGCACCGCCGAGCGAGTGGCCGCCGACGGCCCAGACGCCGACCTCCGGGTGACGCTCGCGCACGCGATCGGCACGGTCCAGCGCGAGGACGGCGAGGTTGAGGGGAGCGTCCACCACGACGACGAGCGCGATCCGGTCGGACGCGGCGACGATCTCGGCGGCGGTGGGGACGTAGCTCTCGTGAGCCACCCGCGCGCCGGGGTAGTAAACGAGTCCGACGGTCGACGCCGTCACCGGTCCGTCGCGGACCGCGGTCCCGACCGCCGTCCGGTCGACGGTTATGTCCGGGTCCGCCTCGACCGCCGCAACCGCGTCCGCGTCCGGTCCCATACCGGCGGCGAAGTACGCGGCGGCGCCGCCGCCGCCGATCGCGACGAAGAGGACGATCGCACCGCCGGCGACCGCGAGCCGCCGGGGTCCGGGGAGTCGGTGAGCGATCCCCTCCGCTTCCCTCACGGCGTCGGCGCGGCCTTCTGGAGGGCCGTCTCGGCGATGTTCCCGCCGTAGTCGGCCGACCGGAGGACCGAGTCGACGACGAGCCCGAGCAGTTGCGCGCGGGTGGGGTCGAGGTCGCGGAGGACCTCGTCGATGGACCTGACGCGCTCGTCGATCGCTCTGACGCCGGTTCTCGCCTCGTTCGCTCGTCGGGTAGCCGCCTCGGTGTCGTCGTCGAACAGCGCGTCCATCGCGGTGTCGATCACGTCGACCGCGTCGCCGTGGAGGTCGTTCACCGCCTCCACGACGTCGTCGGGAAGCGGGTCCTCGATGTTCAGGGTCAGGTGCGCGATCTTCGTCGCGTGGTCGCCGATCCGCTCTAACTGGCGAGCGCTGGAGTGGTAGTCGAAACACTCCTCGCGGGGGAGCCCGAGCTCCTCGGCCGCCTTCGGCGTTCGCAGCGTCGCGCGGAAGATCCGCGAGACCACGAGCCACAGCCGGTCGAGGTCGTCGTCGCGGCCGATCACGTCGCGCGCGAGGTCGTGGTCGCGGTCGGCGAGCGCGGTGATCGCGTCTTCGAGCATCGACAGCGAGATCAGCCGCATCCGCGTGACCGCGTTGTGGATCGAAAGCTCGGAGGAGTCGAGGAGGTCCTGGACGACAACGCGGTCCCGCGTCTCCTCTAACACCTCCAGGCCGACGAGGCTCTGGACCGCGTCGCGGATCGTCGAGCGCTGCTCGGTGGTGATCTCGGCCGCCTCCAGTTCGATGACGTCGAAGCCGCTGACGTACATCGTCGTCACCGCCCGCTGGAGTGCCTGCCCAGACAGGTCCGCGATGTCGAGCGTCCCCCGCATCCGCTCGTCCTCCGACCGCGGGGTGAGAAACAGGGAGTCGCCGTCGGGGTGGAACTCGATCTCCGTCCCGGCCTCGACGTCGTTCTCAGTCGCCCACGTCTTCGGAATCGAGACGGTGTACGTCGAGCCGCCGGTGACTTGGACCTTCCGCGTTTCCATACCCGACCCTCCGGAGCGGAACACCTTAATTTTGATCAAAATATATACTGCCGAACAACGAGCGAGACGTCTGTCGTCAAATAGTCCGCAAAACGGCAGTGGAGAATGCCTAGGGCCGATAAATAGAGAAGTAATTTTACTATATATACCTACTCTTCAGTATGGATACGACCGGCGTGTTTTCTCGGTGTCGTCTCAGACCACGCGGTTACGGAGTTCGTCGCCGGCGTTCAACCGCGCGACGTTGTCGGCGAGGATATCCGCGACGCGTTCGTAGTACTCGGGGGTGTGGCCGGCGTTGTGCGGCGTGATCGTCGCGTTCGACAGCCCCCACAGCGGGTGGTCCTCCGGCAGCGGCTCCGGGTCGGTGACGTCCAGCGCCGCGCCGCGGATACGGTTGTTCCGGAGCTCCGTTACCAAGGCGTCCGTGTCGACGATTGGCCCCCGAGCGATGTTGACGAGGACGGCGTCGGCCCGCATCGTCCTGAGCGCGTCGGCGTCGACCAGCCCCCGCGTCGTCTCCGTGAGTGGACAGGCCAAGACGACGTACTCCGCCCCGGTGACGGCCTCGTGAAACTCGTCGAATCCGTACACCTCGTCGGTCGGCCCGCCCTTCTCCGGAGAGTAGCGGACGCCGACGGTGTCGACGTCGAACGCCTCTAAGCGGTCGACGACGGCCCGGCCGATGGCGCCGAGCCCGACCACGGAGACGGTCGAGTCGTACAACTCCGTGGTCTCGTAGGTGCGCCACTCCCGGCGGGTCTGCTGCCGGTACGCCCGGTGGAACTGTCGCGCGTGCGCGATCATCGACCCGACGACGTGTTCGGCGATGTTCGGCCCGTGGACGCCCGAAGCGTTCGTCACGGCGATTCCGTGGTCCGCGAGCAGGTCGCGCGGCAGGTGGCCCGTCCCCGCGAACACGCAGGCGAACAGCTCCAGCTCCTCCGCGGCGGCGAGCAGCTCCTCGTCGACGTTGAGCCCGACGGCGACCCGCGCCGTCCGGATCAGCTCCAGTTCCTCCGCGGGCGTTCGCGCTCGCGCGACCGTCGCGTCGGGGAGCCGCTCGCGGATCGCCGACGCCAGTTCGTCGGGGCCCAGCCCGTGGATCGTCTGTCGAAGCACCAAGACGTCTGGATCGCTCATGGGGGCTGTCTCGCCGGGACCGATAAAAATGGTGTCAGTCGCTCGGTGACCGGCGGAGCGCCGAACCCCGTCGGGGCGGGCTACGACAGCGCCGCGTCGAACGCCGCCCGGAGGTCCGCCTTCATGTCGTCGACGTGTTCGATCCCCACCGACACCCGGATGAGGCCGTCGGTGAGCCCGGCCGCGATCCGCTCCTCACGTGGGATGGCAGCGTGGGTCATCGCGGCGGGCTGCTCGATCAGGCTCTCGACGCCGCCGAGCGACTCCGCGAGGGTGAACACCTCCGTCTCGCTTACGACCGTCGACGCCTCTTCGAGGGTGCCGTCCAGCTCGAACGACAGCATGCCGCCGAAGTCGTCCATCTGCGCGGCCGCCAGCTCGTGGTCGGGGTGCGACTCCAACCCGGGGTAGTAGACGCGCTCGACCGCGTCGTGTCTCTCCAGCCACTCCGCGAGCGCCATCGCGTTCTCGCAGTGTCGGTCCATCCGGACGGGGAGCGTCTTCGTCCCGCGGAGGACGAGGAACGCGTCGAACGGGCCGGGCGTCGCGCCGACGGAGTTCTGGTAGAAGCCGAGCCGCTCGTCCAGTTCCTCGTCGTCGACGATCAGGGCGCCGCCGATGGTGTCCGAGTGCCCGCCGAGGTACTTCGTCAGCGACTGGGAGACGATGTCGGCGCCGTGTTCGAGCGGGCGCTGGAGGTACGGCGTCGCGAACGTGTTGTCGACCGCGCAGAGCGCGTCGCCCTCGTGGGCGATGGCGGCGAGCGCGCCGATGTCGTTGACGTTCATCAGGGGGTTCGTCGGCGTCTCGACCCAAACCAGCTCGGTCTCCTCGCGCATCGCCGCCCGGACCGCGTCGTGATCGGTCGTGTCGACGAACGTGGTGTCGATGTCGTACTCGTCGTACACCTGCGTGAGGATGCGGTGGGTCCCCCCGTACACGTCGTCGCCGGCGACGACGTGGTCGCCAGCCGAAAGCAGGTTGAGGACGGTGTTGATCGCCCCCATGCCGGAGGAGAAACAGCGCGCGTGGCTGCCCGACTCCAGCGAGGCGAGGTTCGCCTCCAGGTCGCTCCGCGTCGGGTTCCCGGTCCGGCTGTACTCGTAGCCGCGGTGGTCGCCCGGCCTGTCCTGCTCGTAGGTGGAGTTCGCGTGGATCGGGGTCATCAACGCCCCCGTCTCCGGGTCGGGCTCCTGTCCGGCGTGGATCGCGAGGGTCTCGAACCGGTGCTCATCGGGGGCGCCGGCGTCAGGGTCGCTACCGGCGTCGTCACCGTCGCCGCCGTTCTCGGGTGTATCGCTCATGGATACGCGTCGTCGCCGAGGAAAGTGATTCTTCCCATTCGGGCGGCCGGGAGGTAGCGACGCGCCGCTCAGAGAAGGAGACGCGCCGCTCGCGGTGATGATGGATGCTCGGTCAGGGATTTGAACCCTGGTCGTCGGCTGACTTCCGAACCGGCGCCGAGGCGCCGCGTCCGCCGAAAGGCCAACATGATTGGCCGGACTACACCAACCGAGCGTGAACGATGCTTACGTCGGGGACAATTTAACTCTTCTCAACTCCCCGCAGCGTGCGACGGTGACGCACGCAGTCGGTGCGGAGGCGAAACCGTTACTCGTCGACGTCGACGCGCTCAATCTCGACGGCCTCGCGGGGGTCGTCGTTGCGCCCGGTCGGCACGCCGCCGATCTCCTCGACGACGTCCATCCCGTCGATGACATGCCCGAAGACGGCGTGCTTGCCGTCGAGGTGCGGGGTCGCGTCGAGCGTGATGAAGAACTGCGAGCCGTTCGTGTTCGGGCCGGAGTTCGCCATCGACAGGATCCCGGGTCCGTCGTGGGTGAGGTCGTCGTGGAACTCGTCGTCGAACTCGTAGCCGGGACCGCCGCGGCCGTTCTCCATCGGGTCGCCGCCTTGGATCATGAAGTCGTCGATGACGCGGTGGAAGACGATGCCCTCGTACAGCGAGTCGCCGCGGACCTCGCCGCTCTTGGGGTCCTCCCACGTGTTCGTCTCGGGCGCGGGCTCCGCGTCGGCCGCGGGGTCGTGACGCGCCAGCCCGAGGAAGTTCTCGACCGTCTTCGGCGCGCGATCGGCGAAGAGCTCGACGACGATATCGCCGTGGTTGGTCTGAAGCGTCACCTGCGGGTTGTCGGGATCGGAAACCTCTCGTGCCATGTCCACAAGGAAGGGCGCCCGTCGGAAAACCCTGCCCATCCGCGCGGGTCGTCCCCGGCCGCGAACACCGCAGTTATAAGCGAACGCCGCGGACGCGTCGATATGAGTTCGACCGCGGTCCTGACCGTCGCCGCGCTCGTCGTCGGGGTGACGGTCGGCGCGCTGTTCGCATTCCTCCGCGTTCCGATCCCCGCGCCCCCGGAGCTGCCGGGCGTGATGGCGATCGTCGGCATCTATCTCGGTTTCAAGCTCGTCGGCTACGCCGGCGTCGGGTTCGACCTGCTGGACGCGCTCGGGCTGTGACGCCCCCGCCCCGGACCACCGACGGCCGGTATCGTTTTCCGGCGGGCGCGAGCAGTACCGCGCATGTACGACCAGATCCTCCTCCCCGTCGCACCCGGCGGCGAGGCGAACGACGCGATCCCGCACGCGGCCAGCCTCGCCGAGCGATACGGCGCGACCGTCCACGTCGTCTCGGCCGCCGACACCGCGGTCGACACGCTCGCCGGGCCGCGGACGGGCGCGTTCTCCGACCGCCTCGTCGACGCGGCCGAGGAGCGGGTGGAAGCTGTGACCGCGGAGCTGGAGGAAGCCGGCGTCGAGACGGTCGGCGACGTCGTCCGCGGCGAGCCGCTGGACGTCATCGAGAACGCGATCGAGGACGGCGCCGACCTCGTCGTCATGCCGAGCCACACTCGACAGGGGATCCGACGGCTGCTCCTCGGGAGCGTCACCGAGAAGGTCGTCCGCGTCGCGTCGGTACCGGTGGTGACCGTTCCGATGACCGAGCCGACGGACGAAGGGGATCGGGAGCCGGCGGATCAGGCGGATCGAGAGCCGGCCGACGACGGCGACGCGACGGGCGGACGCGGAGCGTCGGACGGGCAGTGACGGCCGCGCCGAGCGAACGCCCATGACGGACGCGTCGAACGGTCTCGAGACCGTCACGCGCGCCTTCCGGGTCGCGTACGACGGGCGAGAGTACGCCGGCTTCCAGCGACAGCCGCACGCCGAGACGGTGGCGGACGCGCTCCTCGAAGCGCTCGCGGACCACGGCGTCGTCCAGCGCGGCGACGGGGCGACCCACGCCACGCCCCCCGGCTACGCCGCGGCCGGGCGGACCGACGCCGGCGTCTCGGCGGTGGCCCAGACCGTCGCCTTCGAGGCGCCGACGTGGCTCACCCCCCGCGCGTTCAACGGGCACTTACCGGGATCCGTCCGCGTGTGGGCCGCCGCCGACGTCGGAGAGGAGTTCCACGCGACGCACGACGCGGTCCGCCGGACCTACCGGTACCACCTCTACGCCCCCGCGGTCGACGGGGGCGGTTCGACCGACGCCGCGCGATCGGATCCCGAACACGCGGTCGACGACGACCGACTCCGGGACGCGCTCGCGCGGTTCGACGGCGAACACGACTTCCACAACCTGACGACAGACGAGACTGGCACGGTCCGCGACCTCGACGCGCGGGCGACCCGCGCGGGCGACGCGCTCGTCGTCGAACTCTCGACGGACGGGTTCCCGCGGGCGCTCGTCAGGCGGGTCGTCGCCGCGGTCCGGGCCGTGGGTCGCGGAACGGCCGACCCCGCATGGATCGAACGGCTGCTCGCCGCCGACCCGATCCCCGGCGAGCGGGGGGTCGGCCCCGCGCCGCCCGAACCGCTCGTGCTGTGGGACGTGCGCTACCCCGACGTGACGTTCGAGGTCGACCGCGAGGCCGCCCGGAGCGCGCGGGTCGCGTTCGGCGAGCGACACCGCGACGCGCGTCACGCCGCCGCCGCCACCGGCGCGGTCCGCGACAGGCTGTTCTCGGCCGCCGAAGAAGAGTGAGCTCGGCGGCCGTGGAGGGACGATCCGGACCGCCGAGGCCGCGGCCGTCAGGCCGCCGATCCGCCCGCCGGCGTCTCCATGCCGTCGACGCGGACCAGCAGGGTGTTGCCGTCGACGTTCGTCGCGTCGACCACGCCAGAGAGCCGCAGCCCGGTGGCGGGCGTCGGCCCGACGGTCACGTGGTCTCCCGCGTCGAACGGGCCGACGGGACCGCGGATCACGAGTTCGGCGCGACACAGTTCCGGATTGGCGACGCTCGACAGGTCTATCTCAGCGACGGTGACGTCCTCGACGGGGATGCCCTCGCGCTCCACCGGGGTCGTCGCGGCGTCGTCTAGCCGCTCGATGTCGAGGGCGTCGTACGCCCCGTCGGTCGGGATGTATCCGCCGTCCGGCCCGGCGACGCCCTCGACGAGTCCGAGGGTCCGGAGGCTACCCATCCGGTTCCGGACCGTCCCCGGGTTGCGGTCGATCGCGTCAGCGATCTCTCGCCCCTGTACTGGGTCGTCCCCTCCTTCCGCGAGGTTCACGAGCGCAGTGAGCACCCGGCTTTGGCTTGAACTCAACTCGATTTCTGACATACACAATTCGATGCGCAACTTCCTGATAAATGTTGGTATATAACGTCATTATATGCTTACGAGACCCACTAAACCGTGTTATTTCTGGAAAGTACTGCTATTACTACCTCAGATATGCGGTAACGGAAAAACAACCTCTCGCTAGATACTATTCTCGAATATTTTTAATTCTCGTCCCAGTTGAAGTTCTTTATTTTTGTAATTATGGTCGATTGTGCGCCGTTCAGAGTAACTTTGTACTAATTCCTTATACTATCTACACCGCAAGTATTTACCGCCGAAGCCGGAAGCGGCGGGCAACTGATGACGAATCAACGCGACGTTTGTCACCGCTCGCAGGGACACCCCGTCACTCCGCGACGGCTCACCGGCGGTGTAAATCGGCAGAGAACGCGGACGAGGGACCGAGCGGAGGGCGTCGATGGCTGACCGCGAGTCGGCGTTCGAGTCCGACGGGGCCGTCTCGGCCGGTCGGTCGACGGAGGCGGGTGCCCGACAAGTGACTCGGTCCGATCCGAGCTCCGAGTCGCTGCCTCGCGCGCTGCTCCCGGACCGGGACCCCGCGGTCGAACGCGACCGCGTCCGGTCGTTCCTCGCCGAGCGGGTCGACGCCGCGGCCGCCGACGGCGTCGTGGTGAACATGAGCGGCGGGCTCGACTCGACGGTGACCGCCGCGCTCGCCGTGGAGGCGCTCGGTCCCGAGCGCGTGTACGGGCTGATACTCCCGTGTAACAAGGTCGGCGCGCCCCACGCACGGGACGCCGAGGCGCTCGCGGCGGCGCTGGGTATCGAACACGACACGGTTCACCTCCAGCCGCTGTTCGCGCAGTTCGGCGCGGTCGTCCCCGATCGCTTCGACCTCCACGACGAACCGGTCCGATCGGGGAACGCGGTCGCTCGGCTCCGGATGACCGTCGCCTACCTCGCCGCCAACGCGACGAACCGCCTCGTCTGCGGCACCGCCAACCGGAGCGAACTGCTCTTGGGCTACCTGACGAAACACGGTGACGGCGCGGCCGACGTGTTCCCGCTGGGACACCTGTACAAGTCTGGCGTCCGTGCCCTCGCGGCCGAACTCGACGTGCCGGAGTTCGTCGTCGAGAAGCCACCGACGGCCGGGTTCCTCCCGGGCCAGCGGGACGCCGACGACCTCGGGGCGCCCTACGAGGTCGTGGACCCCGTCCTCCACCTCGGCGTCGACCGCGGACTGGACTCCGAGTCGGTCGCCGAGCGAATCGCGGCGACCGTCGCCGAGGTCGACCGAACTGCGGACGACGACGGTGGCGAGGGCTCCGCTGCCGCCGTACTCGCCGGGATCGACCGCGACCTCGTCGCGGACCTGCTCGCCCGCCACCGCGCGACGGCGCACAAGCGACTCCCGCCGCCGACGCCGGACGGGGACATGGAGTGACCGAGCGGTCGGGACCGGCCTACGCCGCCCCGTTCAGTCCCAGTCGCTCGGCCAGAGGTCGGCCGCGCGCATCCCCGTCTCGAAGTCGGCCTCGCGGAAGGCGGTCACGAGTTCGTCGCGGTCGAGGCGGGGGAGGTCGCGCTCGGGCGCCGCGAACTCGGCGACGAGCAGGGCGGTCAGCATCGCGTGTTCGCGGACGTTCCGGTCGTCGACCTTGTCGCGGGTGTCCGCGTGGGTGTGGCCCCACCCGCGCCCGCGGTCGCCGGAGTCGCTGTGGAGCTGGAGCGCCGGTACGCCGCGGCGCACGAACGGCCACTGGTCGGAGAACGGGTGCGGCTGCGCGTCGACCTCGATCGGCTGGCGCGTCGCGGCCGACACCGCTTCGGCCACCGACGCGGCCGCCGTGGAGGCGTGTGCGAGCGCGATCAGGTCGCGGAACCGTCCCGCGCCGTCGACGTTGACCACGCCCTTCACGGAGTCCGGATCCACGCGCTCGGCGAGGTGTTCCGCGCCGAGCAGGCCGACCTCCTCGGCGCCGACCGCGACGACATCGACGCCGAGCGGGAGGTCGGCGCCCGCGATGATCTCGGCCGCGGTCGCGACCGTCGCGATGCCGCAGCCGTTGTCGAGCGCCCCCTCCGCGATGTCGTGGGCGTCGTAGTGAGAGAGCAGGAGGACGCGCTCGTCGGTGTCCGGACCGGCGCGACCGATCACGTTGCGGCTCTCGCCCGGCGTCGTCGACGCCTCGACCGACAGCTCGGCCTGCGCGACGGCGCCGGAGCCGCTCGGTCCGGCCCCCCCGCCACCGACCGCGTACTCGCGGAGCCACGCGCCGGTCTCCTTCGAAACGCCGACCGCGACCGCCTCGGCCTCCTCGCCGAACGTGAGCGACCCGGTCGGCGGCAGCTGCCCGTCGAGGTGGTTGACGAACACGAAGCCGACCGCGCCCGCGTCGACCGCGTAGCCGAACTTCTCCATGCGATGGACGAACCGCCCGCCCTCCGGGGTGGTCGTCGAAGCGACCGCGATCCGGCCCGCCACGTCGCGCTCGTCGATCTCCGCCGGGGTGCCGTACCCAACGTCGACGAGTTCGCCCGAGACGCTGCCCCCCGGCGAGTACGGGAGCGCGAGGGCTTCGAACGACCGCGTGGTCGGCTCGCCGTCCCGACCGGAGACGGTCACGTCGAGCGACGCCGACCCGCGCTCCCACGCCGGGAGGTCGAACGGCTCCGTGCGAACGTCCGCGAGCCCCGCGCGCTCGAAGGCGTCGGCGACGAGGTCGGCGCCCCGGGCCTCGCCCTCGCTGCCGGCCATCCGGCTCCCGATCGCCGTGAGGTCGGTGAGGAACCGCCACGGCTCGTCGTCGGTCCACGTCGATCCGAACGCGGGGGCGAGTTCCGCGGCGCGGTCGCGCACACGGTCGACCGCGTCGGTTCGCCTCTCGGTTGCTGCGTCCTCGGCCATGGGCGTGCCTCCGTCGGTGACGGCTTAAGACTGTGGCTCGCGGCACTGGGCGGCGGCGAAGTGAGCCCCGCCCGGTGAAACGCTACGTTCAAGTGGGACGGTCGGGTATCTCGATTTGAGCACCGTTGGTCCAGTGGTAGGACATTAGCTTCCCAAGCTAATAGCCCGGGTTCAATTCCCGGACGGTGCATCCGGACGCTTACGCGGCTGTCTTCCGCATTTCCCGCGGCGCTACAGCGTGAAATGGGTCACTGAAGCAGTACGGTAACACCGATACTCTCCTGTTTGGCCCCGTACCGAACGATCACTTCCTCTCCGGGCACTGATCCCGGGTTATACCGCATTTATACATACGTTCGTTTAAAAATAACCGACCGCGGATCTGCGGTGAACACCTCCAAAGTCCCAACCGGGAGGACGACGCACGCTCGCTTCGCTCGTTCCTGCGGCGCTTGCGTCGCCTGCGTCGTCCTCCCGGCTGCCCCTTTGAGATCCCCCGCACCGCACCCCTCGCCGACCTCGTCAGTCGCCCTCCGCGTTGCTCCGGGCGAGTGACTCCCTCGCACGCGCTCCTCGCGGCCGCCGGTGCGGCCACTCGGAGGCGCGCGCTACCGCGGTACTCCGGACATGTATAAGCAATCGCCGCGGCGACGCGTGTCGGTTTAGATACCTCGTCGCCCGGGCCGCTCAGAAGATGTTCGCCTGGTCGTACACTGAGATGCCGGTGTCGGTGATGTCGTACGGCTTCGTCTCGCGGGAGTGGTTCGCGTCGCGGATCTTCTGGATCTCGACTGCGAGCCGCGTCTCGCGGAAGTCCGACGCGCGGACGTACTGGAGGACGAAGACGGCGTCCGTCAGGTACTCCACGATCCCGTGTCTGGACGCGTACTGCGTCTCCTCGCTCGCCTCCGATGTGAGCAGGGTCGTCACGCCCGCCTCCTTGAGCGAGCGCGTGAAGCCGAACACTTCCGAGCGGCGCTTCGCGGGGTGGTCGTACATCATCTCCAGCAGCGAGACGGAGTCGAGCACCAGCCGGTCCGCGTCGAACTCGGCGATGAGCCGGACGAGGTCGTTCCGGATCGACGACAGCGAGTTGGCCATCTCGATCGGGTCGATGGCGACGACCGCGAGGCGGTCCTCGGCCGCGTGTTCGCGGAACGACCACCCCTTCTCGGCCGCCGTGTCGAGGATCGACTCCCGGGTCTGTTCGAGCGTGATGTAGATCCCCTTCTCCCCCGATTCGAGCGCGTGGTTGAGGAACTGGAGCGCGAACGTCGTCTTCCCGGTTCCGGCGCCGCCGATGACCGACAGCAGCGACCGGCTGGGGACGCCCCCGAGGATCATGTCGTCGAGCCCCTCGATCCCGATGTCGGTCCGCTCGATCTCCGACTCGAACTCCTCCGGGTCGACGTCGAAGTCGGTCGTTCCGCCGCCGCCCGCCTCGCCGCCGAGGTCCCCGAACCCGAAGTCGTCGTCGCCATCGACCCGATCGAGATGGCCAACTCGCTGTCGTCGATCCGGAACGACCTCGTCCGGCTCATCGCCGAGTTCGACGCGGACCGGCTGGTG
>NZ_SGTY01000031.1:0-22355 GCF_005435095.1 Halorubrum sp. CGM5_25_10-8B
GGGCGGGCGGGTCCTCCGCGAGGCCGACGACGGCGCCCCGGTCGTCGTCGAACTCTCGCTCGGCGACACGGTGAACGACCGCGTGCGGTTCGCGCGCGAGCGCGAGGAGCTGTGACGATGGCGCGAGCCCGCGTCCGCGGCATCTACGCGACGGCGCTCACCGCGCGCCTGCTCGACGCCGGCCACGAGGTGGTGGACGCCTCGCCGCCGATCCGCCGGCGGTTCGACGCCGAGTTCGGGACCGAGCCGCCGGCCGTCCGGATCGGGACGAGCGCGGACCGGCAGGGGGTCGGCGCGCACGGCGACGCCGGCGCGCTCGGCGCGGTCCGAGATCTCCTGACCGACGCGGGCCGCGACGCGCTCGCGTGGCCCGACCCGACGCCGCCGGGGACCGTCCTCGACGGCGAGGTGACGGAGACGCTCGGCGGCGGCGCGGTCGTCGACCTCCGAATCGGCGGCGGGCGAGTCGGCGGCGAGGGCGGCGACGTGACGGGCACGCCCGCCGCGGCCGTCGAGGGGTACCTCCCGTACGGGGCCGTCGACGCCCGGGTCGAGACGGGGGACGCGGTCCGGGTCCAGGTGCGCGAGTCGGCCGCGCCGTGGACGGACCGTCGCCCCGAACTCGCCGGGGAGTTGCGGGTCGGCGGCGACCTCGTCGCGCTCGAACCGGGGTCCGGGACGCGGGTCGACGCCCGGGACGACGAGGCCGCCCGAGAGCTGTCCGGGATGCTCGACCTGCTCGACCTCGAACCGCCGACGGGCTGGCGGGCGGTGTGGCAGCCCGCCGCCGTCGACGCCGACACGGAGGCGCTGACCGCGGGCCTCGACGCGGCCGTCGAGGCCGCCGAGGGGCTACGCGCGGCGACCGGAGCGGACGACGAGAGTGGAGTCGACGACGGGACCGGAGACGGGCTCGGCGTCGTCAGCGACCGGAGCCGGCTCCGCGACGCCCCGCTCGCCGCGCCGAACGCCGGCGTCTGGGTCTGGTTCGGCCGCGAGAGCCGGTCGGGACTCGACGACGCGCGGCGGACCGCGACCGCGACGATGCCCGGCCACCACCGCGTGAAGGCGGGGTCGGCGGACGCCTCGGCCGGCGTCGACCTCGCGGAGGCGCTCTGCGACCCCGCTCCCGACGCCGAGTTCCCGTTCGCGGTCGTGGCCGACGCGTTCGGCCCGCGCGAGGGCGACGCGCTCCGGATCGACCACGGGAAGCCCGACGGCCGGCTGATCACCCTCGGCGAGGGGACGGTGACGGGAGTCGACGCCGACGGGACCGTCACCGTCGAGCGCGAGATGACCGGCGGGGGGACCTACGACGGGCTCGGCGTCGACCGCGAGGCCGGCGACGTCGCCGAGACGAGCCTGAAGGAGGGGCGCTGGTGGTACCCGACGACGTACCGCGGCCGCGACGGGACGGTCCGCGGGACGTACGTCAACGTCTGTACGCCCGTCGAGGTGTTCCCCGACGCGGCCCGCTACGTGGACCTCCACGTCGACGTGATGAAACACCCCGACGGGACGGTCGAGCGCGTCGACGACGAGGAGCTGACCGAGTCGGTCGCGGCCGGCCACACCCCCGAGGCGCTGGCCGAAAAGGTGCGGAGCGTCGCGTCGGCGCTGGAGAACGCGCTGTAGAGGTGGATCGGCGGGCGGCGGTCCGGGCGCCGAGGCGCGCCGACTCGGTCGTTTCGAAATCCAATCACTTCGATTCGTTACAATAGCATTATTATTCATCGCATACACGCTGCGGACGGAATGCGTGAGAAACGATCACAGCAAACGTTTGACGGCGCGACGCGGCGGGGGTTCCTCGGGAGCGTGGGGGCGCTGGTCGCCGCCGCGGCCTACTCGCGAGACGTGTCGGCCGACGACGCCGCGCGAGTCGACAACGAGGCGGACGACCCGGTCCAGACGGTCGAGTCGCCCGACGGATCGATCGCGGTCACGGTCGACGTCACCGGCGGAGCCCCGACCTACGAGGTCGCTCGCGGCGGCGAAACGTACGTCGGACCGTCGACGGTCGGGTTCGACTTCCGGAATCAGCCGTCGTTCGGCGCGAGCGCCGACGGGGAGTCGGGCCCGGTGACGGTTACGGGCACCGAGCGCGAGTCGGCGACCGAGGAGTGGGAGCCGGTGTGGGGCGCGTACGAGGAGGTGTCCGCGGAGTACCGCGCCCTGAGCGTCGGGCTCGCCGACGCCGCCGGGGACGCGGACGGGTCGGGCGCCCCCGCGGCGGACGCGCGGACCGCGACCCTCCAAGTGCGCGCGTTCGACGACGGGGTCGGCCTCCGGGTCGTCCTCGGGGAGGGGTTCGCGAGCCACTCGGAGAAGGCGGTGATCGACTCGGAGAACACCGGCGTCGACTTCGCGGCCGACTACGACGCCTGGTGGATCCGCAACGAGGTAACCAACCCGCGGTTCGAGCAGGAGTACGCGGAGACGCCGCTGTCGGAGATACCGGCCGGGAGCCGCGAGACGCGGCCGACGGACACGCCGACCCGGACCGGCGCGCACACGCCGCTGACGGTGGACGCGGGCGACGCGTACCTCAGCGTCCACGAGGCGAACCTCGACGACTACGCGGCGGCGACGCTCGCGCCCCGCAGCGACGACGGGGGGACGGCCTTCGCGACCGAGCTCACGCCGCTGCCCGACGGGTCGAGGGCCTCGCTCGACCTCCCGGCGGCGACGCCGTGGCGGACGATACAGGTCGTCGACCGGCCGGGCGAGCTGATCGAGTCGCAGCTCGTCCCGCTGCTCGCCGACCCGCTCGACGAGTCGGCGCTGCCGACCGCGGGCGGCGAGCCGGACGCCGACTGGATCGAGCCCCGCAAGTACGTCGGCATCTGGTGGACGATGATCGCGGGGCAGGCGAACTGGGAGTACAAGTCGGACGACGAGATCGCCGGGAACGACGGAAATCCCGCCGCGTACGTCCACGGTGCGCGGACCGAGCGCATGAAGCGGTACATGCGCTTCGCGAGCGAGAACGGGATCGACAGCGTGCTCGTCGAGGGGTGGAACGAGGGGTGGGACACCTATCCCGGGGACGGCACCGGCTTCGGCTTCGGCGTCGACGACTCCTATCCGGACTTCGACGTGCCCGAGGTGACCGACTTCGGCGCGTCGCTGCCGGACCCCGTCGAGATGACGATCCACAACGAGACGGCCGGTAACATCCCGCAGTACGAGGCCGCGATCCTCGACGAGGACGTGTTCGCGGGGTACGAGGCCGAGGGGATCAACTCGATCAAGAACGGGTACGTCTCGGACCCGGGGCTCGGCATCGACGGCGACGGCGCCGAGCCGACCCACAACCAGCACAACCAGCTCGCGGTGAACCACCACCGGCTCGCGATCCGTGAGGCGGCCGCGAACCGTCAGCTGCTGGAGATCCACGAGGGGATCAAGCCGACCGGCGAGATCCGGACCTACCCGAACGTGGCGAACCGCGAGGTGGTGAAGGCCCAGGAGTACGACGGGTTCGGCCAGCTCGGATCGAACGTCGGCCGCGACCACCACGTCACGCTCCCGTTCACGCGGAACCTCGCCGGCCCGGTGAGCTTCCAGCCGGGTATCTTCGACGTGACCTTCGGCGACGACCGCGGCGACCAGGTCCAGACGACCCGCGCCAAGCAGCTCGCGATGTACCCGACGTACCTCAGCGGCCTCCAGATGGCCGCCGACCGGATCGAGGGGTACGTCGACGAGACGTTCGAGGTGGGCGAGGGGCTCCAAGCCGCGGCTGGCGAGCGCGACGGACTGGTGACCGACGACACGTGGCGGGACGCGTTCGGCACGAACCACGTCGCCGTCGACCCTAACCGCGCACCGAGCGGCTCGTCGGTGACGTACGTCGTGCGCGGCGTCGAGGAGCCGGGGACATACGACCTCCACCTCCGGTACGCGAGCGCGCCGGAGGAGAACGCGCAACGCGTGATCGACGCCGGCGGGCCGCGAGCGACGCTCCGCGTCGGCGACGCGAGCCGGACGATCGAACCCGACTTCACCGCCTACTGGGACGACTGGCGGGTGTTCACGACCGAGGTGGAACTCGACGCGGGCGACACCGAGATCGCGGTCGAGCTCGACTACGAGGACGGCGGAGACGGGTTCACCGGCGACGTGGGGGGATTCAACCTCAACGCGGTCGCCGTCACCGAATCGGGCGAGCCCTCCCCGATCCCGGCCGAGTACGAGGGGTACGTTCCGGAGAACGAGAACTTCGACGCGAAGCCGGAGTTCTCCTTCGTCGAGTCCGTTCCGGCCGCCGGCTGGGACGAGACGCGCGTCGTCGGCGCCGCGATCGGCGACTACCTCGCAATCGCCCGCCGGCACGGCGACGAGTGGTACGTCGGCGTCATGACCGACGGGGCGGGCCGCGCGGTCAACGTGCCGCTCGACTTCCTCGCACCCGGTAAGTCCGGGGACGCGCCGGGGCACGGCAACGGTGGCGGAAAGGGGAAAGAGAAGGGGAAGAATAACGGGAACGGCGGCGGCCGCGACGGCCCGAAGTACGTCGCGGAGATCTACTCGGACGCGATCGGAGGAGGCGTCGACGCCGACCCGACCGGGGTCCGGATCGACGAGGCGATCGTCACCCCGAGCACGACGCTGCTCGCGTCGCTCGCGCCGAGCGGCGGAACTGCTGTCAGGTTCCGTCCGGCGCGGGGCCGCGAGATCGGTCGACTCCCGGAGTACGAGCCGCCGGAACAGGACATCTCGATCGAGATCGCGGAGGAGGCCGACCTCGACGAGTCGTTCATCGCGGGGACGGGGTCGAACGACGCCGGGTTCGTGGGCGGCACGAACGTCGAGATCGTCGTCGACGGCGAGGTCGAGACGCTCGCCAACGTCCGGCTCCCGCCGAACGCGACGGACGAGACGGTCGAACTCGGCTACCGGATCACGGCGATCGGCACCTACGACGTCGCCGTTCGCGACCCGGAGACCGACGAGGAGCTCGCCACGGAGACGGTTACCGTCGCTCCCGGCGACGTCGTCGCCGAGCTGACCGACCCGAAACGCGACGACGACGGACCCGGCGAGTACGTCTACCCGACGGACGGTGCGTTCCGAGACAGCGCGTTCGATCTGCGCTCATTCCGCGTCTTAGAGACCGAGAAAGAGTACCGGTTCGCATTCGGGGTTGAGAACCTCTACGACGCGTTCGGCGGCGACTTCTCGCCGCACTACTTCCTCGTCTACTTGCGCGATCCCGACGCGAACGGCGGCCGCACGAGCGCGCTGGACGATCTCGGGCTCACCGCCGAGTTCGGCGCGCCGTGGCAGTACCGGATCGACGCCAGCGGCTTCGCGAGAGGGATCGCCGACGCCGACGGCGGAGACCTTGGCACGCCGGAGGTGTTCGTGAGCTTCGAGTCGAACACGGCCGTCGTCTCGGTGCCGAAGTCCGCGGTCGGCGGCGACATCTCTGGCTGGGAGGTGGCGCCGGTCGTCGGCTCGGAGGACCGCGGCAGCTTGCGCGCGGTCGCCGAAGAGGCCGGGACCTTCGTCTTCGGCGGCGCGCGCGAGGGCGCGGCCGGGAACGCGCCGCGGGTCGTCGACCTCGTGACGCCGGACGGCGTCTCGCAGGCCGACGCGCTCGACTACGGCCCCGATTCGCTCGCGTCGCTGCCGTTCACGTCGCTATAAGAGAGGCGGCGGTATCGAGAGGCCTCGCGGCGGGACGGCCCGCCGCGTTCAGAAGTGGTTCGCGGAGTCGGTCTCGTGGCGGAGCTCGCCGCCGCGACCGCCCTCGACCGTCGAGGCGCCCTGATCGCCGGAGGAGGCGGTCCGCACCGTCACGTTGTCGACCTCGTCGAAGTCCATGATGAGGTCGCGGCGGATGTTGTCGGCGGTGATGTTCGAGATACCGCAGCCGGAGCAGGTGCCGCCGAGCTCGACGACGACCTCGCCGGTCTCGGGGTTCGCCTCGCGCACGACGCTCGTGCCGCCGTGCATCTGGATGATCGGCATCTGTCCGACCATCCACCGCTCGACCCGGTCCGCGAGGCTCTCGTCGCTCTCGTCGCTCATTACCCCCAATACATCGCCGACGGTATGGAAAGTTGCGGTTTAGGAGCCGTCGGGCGCGTCGAAAGGAACTGTATCATCGTCGATGAGACGGAACGGCGGCAGCCGAGCGCGCTATCGCTCCCCGTCGTCGCCCGAGTCGGCCGCGTCGCCAGACTGGCTGGGGAGCCGCGTGGGGTCGGCCGGGTCGTCGCCGTTCAGCGAGTCGTCGCGTTCGAGCACGTACAGCAGCGGCCCGAGCGCGGTCAACACGAGGACTCCGGGTAGGGGCGCGTCGGGAACCGCGAGTAGCGTGACGAGGCTCGCACCGCCGGTGAGCACGACGAGCGCGGCCCACGCCGCCGGCGAGCCGAGGTCGACGCCGACGCGCGCGGCGTCGCGGTAGACGGCCGCGGCGATCAGCGCGACGACGACGCCTCCGCCGCCCCCGACGAGGGCCGTGGTGACGGACATACGGCTCGTTGGACCGAGACGCGAAAAAGGGTGTCGCGAGCGAGAAGGACTGGGAACGAGCGCGGAATCGAGAACGGGTGGGAGAGTCGAGACCAGGAAACGGGCCTACGGCGCCTCGCCGGTCTCGATGCTGAAGGAGTCGCGCGGGTACGCGACGCAGGTGAGCGTGTAGCCGTCGTCGATCTCGGCCTCTTCGAGCATCTGCTGGTTGTCGTGCTCGACGAAGTCCTCGGAGGGGCCGTCCGCGATCTGCCCGGCACAGGAGACGCACTGGCCCTGTCGGCAGGCGTACGGGAGGTCCCACCCCTCGTCTTCGCCCTGTTCGAGGATGGGCTCGTCGTTGGAGAGCTCGACCGTCTCGCCCTGCTTGACGAACTCGACCTCGTAGTACTCCACCTCGTCTTCGGGGATGTCACCGGGGCCGGAGCTGACGGTGCCGCCCTCTTCGAGCTCGCCCTCCCCGCCCTCGGCGCCGCCCGCCGGGATGGCGCCGCCGCCACCGCCGCCGCCGACCGCGCGGTTACCCGGTTCCGGGAACTCGGTCTCGGGGACCGACGACGCGCGGTGTTCGAGCACTTCGTCCGAGACGTCGGTCGTGGGTTCCCACCCCGTCCCCCGCACCGAGGTGACGAGGACGACGAGAAGCGTCGCGACCGCCGCGAGGACGATCGCGGGGGGATTCACGATCGCCACGAGCACGATCGCCAGTGGGTTGAGCATACGAATGGATATGGAGAGGTGGTTTAAGGCCGTTTTGATCGGTCCAACGAGTCGAGACCGTCGCCGCGGAGCGCCCGCCGCGGAGCGACCCCCGGACGAGGCGGGGAGCGGTCCATTTATCGGCCGAGCGGTCGACGGAACGCCCATGGAAGTGAAATCTCGGCACCACCTCCGGAGCGACGAGATCACGGCGATCCGCGAGGCGGTGGCCGACCACCTCGGGGTCGACATCGACGGCGAGGCGTTCGAGTTCGTGGAGTTCGTCGACGCCGGCTACGAGCTCGTCTTAGTCGACGGCGACCCCGCCGTCTTCTACGTCGACGACGACGAGCCCTTCCTCACGGTCCGGGGGGCGAACGACTTCGACCCGGAGACGGGCGTCGTGACGGTCGACGCAGGGGCGATCTCCTTCGTCTCCGACGGCGCCGACGTGATGCGCCCGGGGATCGTCGAGGCCGACGAGGCGATCCGCGCGGGCGACCTCGTCGTCATCGCCGAGGAGACCCACGGGAAGGTGCTGGCGGTGGGCCGCGCGATGGTCGACGGCGACGCGATGGTCGGCGACAGCGGCAAAGTCGTCGAGTCGATCCACCACGTCGGCGACGACCTGTACGAGTTCTCGGTGTGAGCGGTCGGGGAGCGGCGGCCTCGATTCGTTCCGCGACACGTCCCGCGCTCCGCGCATTTTAATCGCCTCGCCCGCGACCCCCGACGTAATGACCGCGATCCGGGTGCTGAGCTACAACGTCCGCTACGCTAACCGGGGCGACCACCACGACGCCTGGCACGACCGCCGAGACGCCGTCGCGCGCCTGGTCCGCTTTCACCGGCCCGACATCGCCGCGTTTCAGGAGCCGCTCCCCGGACAGCGCCGCGACCTCCGCGAGCGACTCCCGGAGTACGAGTTCGTCGGCCGGGGTCGCGCGACCGACGGCGAGGGCGAAGGGTGCCCGATCGGCGTCCGGGGCGACCGCTGGGAAGTCACTCGGAGCGGGACGTTCTGGCTCTCCGAGACCCCGGACTCGCCGTCGGTCGGGTGGGACGCGTCCCACCCGCGGATCGCGACGTGGGCCCGAGTGCGCGCCGTCGACGGCGACGCCGCGCTCCGCGTCGTCAACACGCACTTCGACCACGTGAGCGCGCGGGCGCGGCGCGAGTCCGCCCGCCTGCTGCGCGAGCGGCTCCCGGCGATCGCGACGGGCGACGAAGCCGACGCCGACGGGACGGCCCCGGTCGTCCTCGTCGGCGACCTCAACTGTACGCCCGGGTCGGAGCCGCACCGGATTCTCATCGGCGACGACGCCGGAACCGGGGGGACCGTCGACGGAGGAGCGGTCGACGGAGGGGCGACCGACGACGCGCCCGCGCTTCGCGACGCCGCCGTTGCCGCCGACCTCCGGCACGGCCCGGAGACGAGCCTCACCGACTTCGCCCGCCTCATCGACGGCCGCCGGATCGACCACGCGCTCGTCTCGCCGGAGCTTTCGGTCGAGGCGTTCGCGACCCTCGCGGACCGCGACGACCGCGGGCGGTACCCCTCCGACCACCTGCCGATCCTCGCGCGGCTGTCGATGTAGCGGGCCCTCTACTCGTCGTCTGTTTCCGTCTCGTCGTCCGTTGCCTCGTCGGGCCCCCTACCGTCGTCCGTTGCCTCGTCGGCTTCTCTCTCGTCGTCGGTCTCCTCGTCCGCGTACTTCTCCAAGACGGTCTCGTAGCCGCGCTTGGCCGTCTCGTACGTCTCGCGGAGGTCCGCCACCGGCGTCTCGCTCGCGTCGACCCGGAGGTCGTTGTAGTACGGGTCGTCGGTCTCCTCCTCCGTGTTACACACGAGCAGCGCGGCGGACTGGACTTCGAGGTCCTCGCGCTTGTCGCCCCCCGCGGCGTGGCCCGCGGCGAGGGCGTCGATCAGCCGCTCGGCGAGGGGCGCGTCGCCGTGGGCGTCGGACTCGTAGGCGGCCGCGGTGTCCTCGACCACGTCCTCGCCCGTCAGGAGGTTGCCCGCGACGGTGTAGTTCTCTCCCTCCCGGTGGCCGTACCAGCCGTTACACTCGTCGCCGGAGAACGCGAACGTCCCGTCGGCATCGACGCCGTGGAGCTGGCGCTGAGCGCTCCCCTCGTCGGCGTTCAACAGCGCCTCCAGCGCGTCGTCGACCGCGAGCCCGTCGCCGAGGTACTCGATCCCCTTCCGTCCCAGTTCGACGTTGACGAGCGACTGGGTCGCCACCGCGCCGTCGGCCGAGGCGAAGGGACACAGCGTGCCGACGCCCGGCAGGCGGGTGGTCACCGCCACGCCGAACCGGGTCTGGTCGTCGCCGTCCTCGTCGGTGTACCGCTCGCGAACGCAGATGCTGAACGTCACAGGCGTACTGGGACGGCGCCCCGCAAAAGGGTGGGTGCCGGGGTCGATGGTTCCGGTTCTCAGCGACGGGCGCGCGGACAGCGCGCGTCTCGAACGGGGCCCAACCGGCGCGCGCGAGGGATTCGAGAGAGCCGACGCTCGCCGCCGCCGTAGATCCCACGGGTCGCTGATAAAACCGGTCGAGGGACCGTCGGCGAACCGGTCGGATCCGGTGAGGGCGCAGGCGCCGGTCGCTGAGTGATGCGTGTCAACGGGCGACATACTTATCCGTGGCAATCCCTCTCACATATATAGCCTCGGATACGGGCGAGGCGACCACCGACACCGACGCGCGCCCCGACGACGCGCCGCTCGCGGCTCGACGAGCTGTTGATATGCGCACGAAGAGCGGCCGCTCCGGCCGTCGCGTCGGCCGTCGGCGACCCCGCCGCGCCCCCCGAGCGAACGTGATACGATGGCAGACCGACAAACGCTTGAACGGCTCAGCGAGGAGTACCGGACGGAGGTTCCCGACGACCTCAGAGCGGCGCGCTCGTTCGACTGGTACCTCGACGCGCTGTACGACGACCCCCGGATCGCGCGGAACGCGCACCAGCGCGTCGCGGACATGTTCGACCACTACGGGACGCACTACGACGAGGAGCGCGGCGTCGCCGAGTACGCGCTCGCCGCCGAGGACCCGCTCCACGACGGCGAGAACGTCTTCTACGGCCGCGAGGTCCACGAGGCGATCCACGAGTTCGTCAACAAGGTGAAGTCCGGGGCCCGCGGACTGGGTCCCGAAAAGCGGATCAAGCTCCTGTTGGGGCCGGTCGGCTCTGGGAAGTCGCACTTCGACTGGCTCGTGCGCCGCTACTTCGAGGCGTACACCCGGGAGGACGCGGGGCGGATGTACACCTTCCGGTGGGTCGATCTCTGTTCGGTGATCGACGACCAGGACCCGGACGACGACACGGTCCGCTCCCCGATGAGTCAGGACCCCCTCGTCCTCCTCCCGAAGCCGCAGCGGCAGGCGGTGATCGACGACCTGAACGAGCGGCTCGACGCGCCCTACACGCTTCGGAACGACCAACACCCGGACCCGGCCTCGGAGTTCTACCTGAACGAACTGCTCGCGCACTACGACGACGACCTCCAGCGCGTCCTCGACGAGCACGTCGAGGTCGTCCGGCTCGTCGCAGACGAGAACCGCCGGGAGTGTATCGAGACGTTCGAGCCGAAGGACAAGAAGAACCAGGACGAGACGGAGCTCACCGGCGACGTCAACTACGCCAAGCTCGCCGTCTACGGCGAGTCCGACCCGCGGGCGTTCGACTACGCCGGCGCGTTCTGTAACGCGAACCGCGGCCTGTTCTCCGGCGAGGAACTGCTCAAGCTCCAGCGGGAGTTCCTCTACGACTTCCTCCACGCCTCGCAGGAGTCGACGATCAAGCCGAAGAACAACCCGCGGATCGACATCGACCAAGTGATCGTCGGCCGGACGAACATGCCGGAGTACCGCGAGAAGACCGGCGACGAGAAGATGGAGGCGTTCAACGACCGCACCAAGCGGATCGACTACCCGTACGTGTTGGAGTACGAGAGCGAGGCGGAGATCTACCGGAAGATGCTCGCAAACGCCGACGTGCCCAACGTCCACGTCGAGCCGCACGCGCTGGAGATGGCCGGCCTCTTCGGCGTGCTCACCCGGTTGGAGGAGCCGACCGACGAGACGGTGAGCCTGTTGGAGAAGGCGAAGGCGTACAACGGCGAGCTCGAAGACGAGGAGATCGACCGGCGGAAGCTCCGGGAGGACGCCGCCGAGTCCGCCGACGTCGGCGAGGGGATGGACGGGATCTCCGCGCGGTTCGTCGGCGACGAGATCGCCGAGGCGATCATGGACGCGACCCACCGCGACCGCAGCCACCTCTCCCCGTTGTCCGTCTTCGATCACTTCGAGGCGAACCTCGGCGGCCACGGCTCGATCGCGGCCGACGACCTCGGCCGCTACGAGCGGCTCTTGGAGACCGTCCGCGAGGAGTACCGCGAGCGCGCGATCGAGGACGTGCGCCACGCGCTGGCGTACGACGTGGACGAGCTCCGGCGGCAGGGCGAGAAGTACATGGACCACGTGATGGCGTACATCGACGACGACACCGTCGACGACGAGCTGACCGGCCGCGAGACCGAGCCGGACGAGACGTTCCTGCGCGCGGTCGAGGAACAGCTCGACGTGCCCTCGGACCGCAAGGACGACTTCAGACAGGAGGTGTCGAACTGGATCTCGCGGCGCGCCCGCGAGGGACGCGGCTTCGACCCGCAGGAGAACGACCGCCTCCGGCGCGCCCTCGAACGGAAGCTGTGGGAGGACAAGAAGCACAACATCAACTTCTCGGCGCTGGTGTCCGCGACCGACCTCGACGACGAGGACCGGAGCGCCTGGGTTTCGGCCTTGGTCGACCGCGGGTATTCGGAGGACGGCGCCGCAGAGGTGTTAGAGTACGCGGGCGCGGCGGTCGCGCGCTCGGAGATAGCGGACGGCGGGGACTGAGATGAGCGAACGCACTCGAACGGACGGCGAGGGGTTCGTCGCCGCGGCCGACGACGCCCTTCGGGGGGCGTACGACCCGCCGATGAGCCTCGAGTCCTACGTCGACCGCGTGTTGGAGAACCCGACCGCGGCCGCCTCCGGGGCGGGGTACGTCCTCGCGGCCGTCGAGTCGTACGGCACTCGTGAGGTCCGCGAGCGGGGCGAGACGCTCGACCGGTACCGGTTCTTCGACGACCCGGCGAACGACGGCGAACACGCCGTGTTGGGCAACACCCGCGCGCTCAACGCGTTCGTCGACGACCTCCGCGCGGCCGCGACGGGGCGCGGGAACGACGAGACGATCGTCTGGATCGACGGCCCGACCGCGACGGGGAAGTCGGAGTTCAAGCGGTGCCTGATAAACGGGCTCCGCGCGTTCTCGAAGACGGACGCCGGGCGCCGGTACACCGTCGAGTGGAACGTCACCGGCGCGGGCGTCGGGAGCGGGGACGGGGCGGGCGCCGCGTCGCTCTCGTACGGCGACGGCGGCGACGCCGGGGAGTGGTACCGCAGCCCGGTCCAGACGCACCCGCTGTCGGTGTTCCCCGAGTCGGTCCGCGAGTCGGTCGCCGACGCGGCCGACGACGACGCGTATCCGATCGCCGCCGACGTGGGGCTCGACCCGTTCAGCCGCGAGGCGTACGACCACCTGGAGTCGACCTACCGCGAGCAGGGGCGCCGCGACCTCTTCTCGGCGATCACCGACCGCGACCACCTCCGCGTGACGAGCTACGTCGTCGACGTCGGGCGGGGGGTCGGCGTCCTCCACGCCGAGGACGACGGGACCCCCAAAGAGCGGCTCGTCGGCTCGTGGATGGGCGGCATGTTGCGCGAGCTCGACTCGCGCGGCCGGAAGAACCCGCAGGCGTTCAGCTACGACGGCGTCCTCTCGCAGGGGAACGGGGTCGCCACCGTCGTCGAGGACGCCAGCCAGCACGCCGACCTGCTCCGGCGGCTGCTCAACGTCCCCGACGAGCGGCGCGTGAAGCTCGACAAGGGGATCGGGATGGACTTAGACACCCAGCTGATCGTCATCTCGAATCCCGACCTCGACGCCGAGTTGGACCGGCACGCCGAGCGCGGCGACGCTGACCCGCTGAAGGCGCTGAAGCGCCGGCTCTCGAAACACGAGTTCCGATACCTCACGAACCGCCGCTTGGAGGCGCGGCTGCTCCGGCGGGAGGTCGCCGGGGCGACGGCGGTCGAGGACGGTAGCGTCGGCGCGAGCGGCGCGGCCGCCCCGGACGCCGGTGACGGCAGGGACCGCGACCCCGGAGCGGCGCCGCTGTCGGTCGCGGTGCGGGAGTCGGACGGGACGGTCGCCGAGCGCGAGATCGCGCCCCACGCGGTCGGGGCCGCGGCGCTGTACGCGGTCGTCACGCGGCTCGACGCGGACGACCTGCCCGGCGACCTCGACCTGATCGAGACCGCCGAGCTGTACGAGACCGGCGAGGTCCGCCGCGGGGACGACGCGGTCACCGTTGCCGACGTGGACCTCGCCGAGGGGGACGGCCGAAACGGGATCCCCGTGACGTACGCGCGCGACGCGGTCGCGGACCTGCTCTCGTCGACCGCCGACCGGAGCCACCCGGAGCTTCCCGTCGAGCGAGTGATCACGCCGACGGACGTGCTCGACGCGCTCGCCGACGGGCTCGTCGACGCCCCCGTCTTCTCGCGGGCCGAGGCGGCGGAGTTCGACGGGCGGCGCGAGCCGGTCGCGACGCAGATCCGCGAGCGGCAGCGGGAGGACGTGATCGACGCGATCCTCGCCGCGGAGACCGTCTCGGCGGAGACCGTCGCCGAGTACGTCGAACACGTGTACGCGTGGGACGACGACGACCCGACGGAGCGCGGACGCGCGGACGAGGCGCCGGACCCGCTCGCGATGAAGGTGTTCGAGACGGAGACGCTCGGGCGGTTCGACGAGAGCGACTACCGCGGGACCGACCCGGGCCGGGCCGTCGAGAGCTTCCGGCGCGAGCGCGTGATCCGGGGACTCACGCGGTACGCGTGGCGGAACCGCGGCGACGCGTTCAGCGTCGACGACGTGGAACTCGCCGAGGTGCCGGAGCTGAAGGCCGTTATCGACGCGAACGACCTCGCCGACGTGAAGCGGCGGTTCCCCGACCTCGATCCGGCGGCGTGGGCCGACCCGCCGGCCGACACCGAGACGGAACGGGTGAAGGCGGAGACGATCGACCGCCTGTGCGACCGCGGCTACACGCCGGCGTCCGCGGAACTGACGAGCCGGGCGGTGATGGAGCAGGTCCGCAAGGAGTGGCCCGATATCGACGGTGAGCGGGCCGGCGACGCGGGTCCGAGCGACGGTGCCGGTCCCGACGGAGGTGGTGACCCGTGGGACTGACCGAGGACCGCGAGCGGTTCCGCGAGGTCGGCGAGACGCGCCGGGCGGACCTCGCAGAGTTCATCAGCCACGGCGACCTCGGCGGGTCCGGCGCGGACCGGATCCGGATCCCGATCAAGCTCGTCGACCTCCCCGCGTTCGAGTACGACCAGCGCTCCGCCGGCGGCGTGGGACAGGGCGGCGACGGCCAGCCGCAGCCCGGCCAGCCGGTCGACCCCGAGCCCGGCGACGGCGACGAGGCGGGCGACCCCGGCGAGGAGGGCGGCGACCACGAGTACTACGAGATGGACCCGGAGGAGTTCGCCCGCGAGCTCGACGAGGCGCTCGGGCTCGACCTCGAACCGAAGGGGAAGCAAGTGATCGAGGAGGTGGAGGGCGACTTCACCGACACCGCCCGCGCCGGCCCGCGGGGGACCCTCGACGTCGACGAGTTCTTCAAGCGGGGGTTAAAACGCCACCTCGCCACCGACTTCGACGGGGCGTACGTCCGGGAGGGCTTGTTCGTCGACGGCGCCGACGTGGACGATGTCTTCGCGTGGGCGCGCGATGAGGGCGTCCCGGTCTCGCGGGCGTGGATCGCCGACGCCGCCGCGACCCTCGCGGACGAGCGGGGCGAACCGGTCGCCGCGCTTGACCGCTGGGAGAGCTTCGAGGCGCTCGACGACGGGGTGGACCACGAGCCCGTCACGCAGCGGATCCGGCGCGAGGGGCTCGACAGCGTTCCGTTCCGCAGCGAGGACGAGCGGTTCCGTCACCCGGAGGTGATAGAGAAGCGCGAGCGCAACGTCGTGGTGATCAACGTCCGCGACGCCTCCGGCTCGATGCGCGAGACGAAACGCGAGCTCGTCGAGCGCGTGTTCACGCCGATGGACTGGTACCTGACCGGGAAGTACGACGCCGCCGAGTTCCGGTACGTCGTCCACGACGCGGAGGCGTGGGAGGTCGACCGCGAGGAGTTCTTCGGGATCCAGTCGGGCGGCGGAACCCGGATTTCGAGCGCCTACGAGCTCGTCGAGGAACTGCTGGAGGAGTACCCGTACAGCGAGTGGAACCGGTACGTGTTCGCCGCGGGCGACTCCGAGAACGCCGGTAGCGACACCACGAACAACGTGATCCCGCTGATGGAGTCGATCGACGCCAACCTCCACGCGTACGTCGAGACCCAGCCCGGCGACGGCGCGGCGAACGCCCGCCACGCCGACGAGGTCGAGTCCGCGTTCGGCGACGCCGACGACGTGGCCGTCGCGCGCGTCTCGGAACCAGACGATATCACGGACGCCATCTACGAGATCCTCAGCACGGAGTCTGACGGCGGCGGGAGCGCTCCCGCCGGAACGACTGCGGCGCGGCGGACCGACAGAGGTGAACGCAGATGAGAGACGACCGGATCGAGGCGAAGCGCGAGGCCGACGCCCTCGACGAGCCGGCCGAGGAGGCCCGCGAGCTGGCCGAGCGGCTCGGGTTGGAGCCGTACCCGGTGCGGTACTGGGTGGTCGACCACGACCAGATGAACGAGCTGATCGCCTACGGCGGCTTCCAGCGCCGGTACCCGCACTGGCGGTGGGGGATGAACTACGAGCGGCAGCGCAAGAAGGACCGCCACGGGCTCGGGAAGGCGTTCGAGATCGTCAACAACGACGACCCGGCCCACGCGTTCCTCCAGGAGTCGAACGCGGCGGCCGACCAGAAGGCGGTGATCACCCACGTCGAGGCGCACGCGGACTTCTTCGCGAACAACGAGTGGTTCGGGCTGTACGCCGACCGCGGCGAGGGCGGCCCGAACGCCGCGGCGCGGTTGGAGCGCAACGCCGACCGGATCGCGGCGATCGCGAAGCGGGCCGACGTCGACCGCGACGAAGTCGAACGCCTGATCGACGCCGTGAGCGCGCTGGAGGACACGATCGACCAGCACAGCCCGGTCGACGCCGCGCGGTCCGTCGAGGAGCCGGGGATCGCGGACGACGTGAGTGGCGACGGCGACGACGCGCTCGACGCGATAGAGGCCCGGATCGACGACCTCGACCTCTCCGAGGAGGTGCGCCGGGACGTGTTCGACGACGAGTGGCTCGAAGCGCGCGGGGAGGGCGTCGAGCCGGAGGAGCCCCGCCCGGACGTGCTCGCGTTCCTGCGCGACCACGGGAAGCGGTACGACCCGGATAGCGGGAAGGCGGTCGACCGCGAGCCGTGGGAGACGACCGTCGTCGACGCGATCCGCGAGGAGGCGTACTACTTCGCCGGGCAGAAGCAGACGAAGGTGATGAACGAGGGGTGGGCGACGTACTGGGAGTCGCTGATGATGGGCGGCGAGGGGTTCGCCGGCGAGGACGAGTTCCTCACGTACGCCGACCACATGTCCCGAGTGCTCGGCTCGCCCGGCCTCAACCCGTATAAGCTCGGCTTCGAGCTGTGGACGCACGTGGAGCTGCGCGCCGCGCGCCGAGAGGTGATCGACAAGCTGCTCCGGGTCGACGGGGTGACGCCGGAGAACTTCCACTCGCGGATCGACCTCGACGAGGTCGCGACCCTGCTCGAACCCCACCCGGCGGTCGCGGGCGCCGGCCCGGCGACGCTGGACGAACTCGCCGACCTCGCCGCCGACGGCGATCCGCGCGTCGACGCCGAGGCGGTCGACCGGGCGCTGTCCGCTCGGCGCGAAGACGGCGACGGCGCGTCGGCCGACGGCGAGGAGATTGACGTGGAGCGGTACCCGTGGAAGCTCCTCACGCGCGAGGGGCTCGCGGAGCGCCACTACGTCCTCTCGCGGCCGGAACACCGGGGCGCGCTCCGGAACGTCTCTCGGGAGACGCTCGAAGAGCAGGCGCGGTACCTGTTCGACGTGAACCGGTACGCGACGGTCGCCGAGGCGATCGCCGACGTCGACCGCGCGGCCGGCTGGGAGCGGATGTTCGAGGTCCGCGAGAGCCACAACGACGTGACGTTCATCGACGCGTTCCTCACCGACGAGTTCGTGCGCGAGGGGAACTACTTCACCTACGAGTACAGCCGAGCCGCCGAGGAACACCGCGTCGCCAGCGTCGACGCCGACGACGTTCGGAAGAAGCTGCTCCTCCGATTCACCAACTTCGGGAAGCCGACGATCGTCGTGTTGGACGGGAACTTCCGCAACCGGGGGGAGCTACTCATCGGCCACCGGTACAACGGCGTCGCGCTCGACGAGGAGCGCGCCAAAGCGACGCTGAAGCGCGTGTTCGAGCTGTGGGGTCGCCCGGTGAACCTGGCGACGATCCGCGTCGAGTACGACGACGGGGCCGTCCGGCGCGCCAAGCGACGCGGCGAGGAGCCGGAGGGAACCGAGGTCGGCGTGCGCTTCCAGTACGACGGCGGCGAGGTGACGGAACACGACCTCGACGAGTCGATCCGGGAACGGATCACCGCGGACGAGGTCGACTACGACACGAAGCCGGACGACTGGCTGGCGTGATCAGGGCGGGCGGCCCCCTTGGCCGGCGCCGACGGGCCGACGCTCAGGCGAGGTCGCCGACCAGTTCCGCCACCGCCGCGACCTCCTCCTCGTTGATCCCGTGGCCCATGCCCTCGTAGATCCGTTCGTCCACGTCGGCCCCGAGCGCCTCCAACACCGCGGTCGTCTCGTGGACCCGCTCCTCGGGGATGTGCGGGTCGACGTCGCTACAGCCGACGAACGCAGGGGTGCTGGCGAGGGGGCCTGTCGCGTCGTCGCCCGCTCCGCTCCCGCGGTCGCCGGTCGCGAGGTAGTCGTCGACCTCGACCGCCTCGCCGATCAGCCCGCCGCTGAACACTGCGAGTCCGCCGTAGCGGCCGGGATCGCGGGCGACGAACTCGCTCGCGAGACAGGCGCCCTGCGAGAAGCCGGCGACGAGGACGCGGTCGCGATCGATCTCGGCGTCTGTCGCGCGGTCGACGGCCGCGTCGACCGCCCGAAGGCCCGAGGTCCGTCCCGGCTCGTTGTCCGCGACCGGCGCGAGGAACGAGTTCGGATACCAGGTGTTCCCGGCGGCCGCCGGCGCGAGGATCGCCACGTCGCGGTCGCCGGCGAGCCGTTCGCCCAAGTCGACGACGCTGCGGGCGGTCGCGCCGCGACCGTGGACGAGTACGAGCGCCGCGCCCGCGTCGTCGAGCGGCGTTCCGGCCGTGACCAGCGGCTCGTCGCCGTGCGGGTCGTCGCCCGCGTGCGGGCCCTGAGCGCCGTCCGCCATCTCAGACCCCCACGCCGGCGTCGGCGTCGGGCAGGTCGTGTTTGTTTACCGGCAGGCCGAGCTCCTCCAGCGCGCCCTCCATGTGGCGGTCCTGCGCGAAGTCGGCGCCGTCCTCCTCGCGGAGCCGCTGCGCGGTCGCGAGCACCTCGCCCTTGCGGTCGTCGGGTATCTCGTATTTGTCGGCGGACAGCTCGATGACGAGCCCGTTGTTGTCTTGGGTGTAAATCGAGTGGAAGATGCCGCGGTCGAAGACGTTGTACCCCTTCCCTGCCTCTTCGAGCGCCGCCATGATATCCTCGTACTCGTCGGGCTCGACGGTGAAACACAGGTGGTGGACGGCGCCCGTGTTGACGCGCTGGCCGCGCGCGGACGCCCGCTCGTCGCTCACGAACACCGTGAGGATCCGCCCGTCGCCGGTGTCGAAGAAGAGGTGCGTCTGCGAGGGGTCGTCGAGGTTCGGCTGTCGCAACACGAGCGGCATCCCGAGCAGGTCGCGGTAGAACGCGAGCGTGTCCTCCTCGTTGCTGCCCCAGACCGTGACGTGGTCGGTACCGCTGGTGTGGAACGGTGCGTCCGGGAGCTTCGACGTGACCGGAGCCGCGCTCTCGTCGCTCATACCGATCGGAAGGCGACCGAGTCGTATAAACCCGAAAGGGACGGGACCGTGACCGGCTGACACCGGTGTTATCGGTCAGAATTGTGTCCGATGCCGTCAGCCGCCGTACTCCGCGTGAAACCGATCGATGAGCCACCGAGTGGCGCGTTTTCGGTCCCCGTCGGGCACGTAGACGAACGGGATCGGGGTGTCGAAGGCGCGCTCGCCGTACAGCCCCCAGTCGCCGGCCGACCGCGTCGTCCCGCCGTACGCGATCGGAATGTCGGCCAGCTCGGAGGGCTCGTACTCGGGGACGTACGAGCGTTCGATCCACACGTCGTGAGGCGGGACGTCCAGTTCCGCCGCGAGTTCGCGTTCGAGGCGCTCGTCGCCCGAGACGAGCCACTCGCCGAACGCCTCGCGGTCGACCTCGATCCGGTCGGCGTAGGCGATCCGATGTTTCCAGCAGGTCGTCGGGAACTGCCGCGTCCGATACCGGTCGTACAGCGTCGCGAACGTGGTGTCCGGGCGGTCGCGCGCGAGCCGGCGCAGTCGCTCCGCGACGGTGTTGTCGTCGATCTCGCCGTCGAGGATCCCGTCTATCGTCACCGGCGGATCGCCGGTCAGCTCGGCCGCTCGCTCGGTCAGATCGCGGAGCAGCGCGTTCGCGTACACCGACTTGTGGTGCTGGGTCACCCACATGTACAGCGCGATCCGGCCCTCCAAGTAGTTCCCGAGCGTCGAGAGCGCCTTCTCGGAGAGCGCGAGCCCCTCGTCGGGGTGCGCCGTGTAGGCGTCGACCATGCGATCGGTGTCGAAGTTCAACACGTTCGCGCCCGTCATCCAGTTGTCTCGGGAGATGTAGTCGAGGCGGTCGACGTCGACCGGCGAGTGAAGCAGCTGGGCTCCGAGGCCGTGCTGCCACGGTCCGCCCCGCTCGTACACCAGACTGTACCCCAAGACGTACGCGCACACCTCCTCCGGGTCGACCGACAGGGATCGGAGCGCGTCGCCGAAGCGGTCGAGTATCAGGAGACAGCTCATGAGTTCGTGCGGACTCGCCCCGAGAAGTGGCGTGTCATCGAGCCCCGCCTCGCGAAGCGACGCGACGAAGCCCCGCTCCGCGAGCCGGTCTCGGAGTGCCGTCGCGTCGAGATGCCGCTCGCAGACGTGCGAGAACGGCGGATGGCCGACATCGTGGAGCAGACACGCACACTCCAGCGTCGACTGAATCTCGTCGAGCGTGTCCGAGGACGTGTTCCGGGTGAAATACGGCTCCTCACGGAGGTTTTCGAAGACGCGGCGGCCGAGGTGGTAGACGCCGAGGCTGTGTTCGAACCGCGTGTGGTTGGCGGCCGGATAGACGAGGTGGGTCGCCGAGAGCTGCTTGACGTACCGCAGCCGCTGAAACGCCGACGTGTCGATCACGCGATCGACGACCGCGTCGTCGAGTTCGATGTACCCGTGAACGGGGTCTTTGATCTGTGTCGTCATGTGTACAGCGACGCCGTCATCGCCTCCAGACCGCCGGTGCGACGCCGAGCGTCCGGGCGGCGAACGGGTAGGCGAAAGCGATAGCGAGCACGAGCACCAACGACGCGACGACACCGAGCCCGCCGGTGATCCGGTCGGCGACCGCCAGCGCAGCGAACATGGCGACGAACATCACCGCCCAGTGGGGGGCCAGCTGTCGCACCTTCTCTCCTGTCGAACTCATGCCCGCCGTAGCGGTGCCGTCCGGTAGTGGCTGTCGGTCGAAACGCAGCATCGAAGCGAAACGAACGCCCCGACTCGGCCGGCTGTCAGTACCGCGACGGGATGAACGCCAGCCCAGCGAGCATGATGGAGGACAGCACCGAGAGGACGAGCACGCGCGAGAGGCCGCTGTTGTACTGGTTGAACTGGTCTATCTCGGAGACCTGCGCCTCGTACGCCTCGATGTCCGACGACATCCGAAGCGTCGAGGCGTCGGGGAAGTGCGCAACGTAGTCCGTGCCGCCGATCGTTACCACCGAGTGCTGGGAGAACTCCACGGTCTCCGTCTCGGTCGTCTCCCACACGAGTACGGCACCGTCAGCGGTCACACCGTCGACCGTAACCGTCTGTCCGTCGTACTCGAGGGTCTCGCCCACCTCGTACGAGCGCTGCTCGGGCGCCGGGAAGTACTCGTCGACGGGCACCAGCGTCCGTTCGCCGGAGTCGTCCGTCACGGCGACGTACTCGCCGTCGTCGAGCGTGACCGTCTCGTTCTCGGCCGCGTCGTCGGCGCCGAGGATCGCCTGTCGGTCGAGCACCTCGACGAGCGTGAACTCGGTCGCGTTCTCCCCCGTGACCTCGACGCGCCACTCGCGGTCACCGACCGTAGCCGTCGAACCGTTCGCCCACGTCTCGGAGGTCTCCGCGGTGAACTCCCGCTCGAGCGTTCCGGTGATGACGGTCGTCGCCGCACCACCGTGCCCGCCTCCGCCCTCTTCCGTCTCGGAGATGTCGGCCACAACGTACGACTCACCACCGACTTCGACCGAGTCACCCTGCGAGGCGTCGACCTCCGGATTCTCGAGCGTGATCTCTGGACTATCGGCCGTCGCGGTCAGCGCGCCCGCCACGCCCGCGACGGCGAGGAACAGCGCGACAAACACGGCCACAGCGCGTCGTTGCATAGTTGACGCATGGGTCACCCGGTGTTTAACGGTTACTAAGCGGGTCAGTTCACGGGACCGACCTCGCGACGTACCGAGACCGAATCAAGAAGCCAAGGGCCGGATTTGAACCGGCGTTGGGCGGCTCTGCAGGCCGCTGCGTCTGACCAGACTCTGCCACCTTGGCGCTGTCCGAACGTACCGCTGTGGAGCGTTTAAGCCTAGCGGTCGCGCGTCAACGCCCTCGCTGCTCGCTATACATCAAAAAAGCCCACGGACATACGTCCGTGGGCTGGGTGGGAGTATTCTCCCGGATGAGTGGGCAGGCGGCGACCCGTGGTTCCCAGAGGATCGCTCACTCCAGTACTTCACGGTACGCTGGTGGGCTTAACTTCCGTGTTCGGAATGGGTACGGGTGTGTCC
>NZ_SGTY01000032.1:0-20602 GCF_005435095.1 Halorubrum sp. CGM5_25_10-8B
CTTCGAGTCCCGCCCGACCGCGACCGCCCCGCACCTCGCGCCTCCCCAGCCTCGCGGTTCGCGCTCTCCGAGCGCTCACCGCGTCCCTCGCGCGTGCTGTCTCGCGGCCGCCGGTGGCGGCCGCTCGCAGGCACGCGCCGGCGCACACATCCGTCAGTCGCCGTCAGCGGGGTTCCCGTCGCGCGTCTTCACGGCGACGCCGGAGCCGAGCTGCTCGGCCTCCGCGCCGGAGAGTTCGGCGCGGCCGACCCCGAAGATCGCTCCGCTTTCGTCGACGACGAGCACCTCGTCGCCGGGGCGGATCCCGTCGTCGGCCGCGGTGACGAACTTCGCGAACGCGTTGCGCCCCTCGCGCACGAACGGCTCGCTCTCCTCGCCGACGACCATCCGGTGTCGCGGTTCGGGGAACGCGTCGGCGATCCGCTTCCCGCCGGCGAGCCCGAGCGTAAACCGGCCGTCGGTGCCGTACGAGACGAGTCGGTCGCCCTCGCTGCTGCCGGGGGTGTCGTCGACGTCGCCGTCGATCACCTGCCGCGGGCGGCCGCCGCTCGACCGGCGCACCGTGAGCGGGGCGTCCGGCGGGAACAGGGCCTCGCCCGCGTCGGCCCCGAACTGGTAGTCGGCCGCGGTCCGGAGGTCCGCGAGCGTGTCGGCGTCGGTCATGGCCGCCGTTCTCAGCGCGCGCTGAAAGCGGTTGCGACAGCGCCCGAAGCCGCCGGGCCGACCCCTCAGCCGAGCGCGGGGTACGACGCGGCGACCCCGTCGCCGTCGACGCGCCAGCGCTCGGCTATCTCCCGGTACGCCGCCGGGTCCGCGGCCGAATCCGGCGGGACCGCCTCCGGCGGCGCCTCGCGGAGCGCCGCCCGAAGCGCCTCGCGGTCGATCGGTTCCGGTCCGGCGTCGTTCCCCGCGAGCAGGTCGGCGAGCCGATCGCCCGCCGACGCGACCGCCCGCGCGTCCTCGACCCGCCGGCCGAGGTCGAGCGCCGCCGTCAGCCGACCCGCCGCCGCCTCGGCGTCGCCGCGCTCGGCCGCCGCCGCGCCCAGCGACGCGAGCGCCTTCGCCTCGGCCTGCGCGAACCCCCCCTCCCGGGCCGACTCGACCGCGGATTCAAGCGCCGTCGCCGCGGCGTCGGCGTCGCCGCGAGCCAGCGCCGCCCGCCCGCGGATCCGGTCCGTCTCGGCCAGCCGCTTGCGGCCCGCGTGGTCGTCGAGCAGCGCCGCGGCCCGTTCGACCCGCCGCTCGGCCGCGCCCGGATCGCCGCGGTCGACCGCCACCTCCGCGAGGATCGCGGTCACCATCGCGCGCCGGGTGTCGGCGTCGAGCGCGTCGAAGCGGTCCAAGGCAGTCCTCAGGAACCGCTCCGCCCGGTCGAAGTCGCCGGCGAGGTGCGCCGCGCTGCCGAGGTGGCTCAACGCGAGCGCCTCGCACATGTCGGAGCCGATCCGCTCGGCGATCGCCCGGGCCTCCGCCGCGCGAGCGACCGCCTCGCCGACGGTGCCGCGCTGCTCCGCGATCGCGGAGAGATTCAACTGCGAAATCGCCTCTCGATGTTCGTCTCCCACCGTCCGGTAGCCGTCCAGCGCGCGGCGCGCGGTCCGCTCGGCGGCGTCGAGGTCCCCCCGCCGCCGCAGCGCGACCGCGAGGTTCGCCCGGACGTTCGCCTCGCCGTGGGTGTCGTCGTGGGCGCGGAACAGGTCGCCGGCGACCCGGTAGTGCTCGAGGACCGCGTCGGACCCGTCGAGGGCGTCGAGGGCGTTGCCGGCGTCCGTCATCGCCTTCGCCTTCGCGATCGGGTCGCCGGTCCGCGCGGCGATGGCGCACGCCCGCGACGCCGCCTCGTACGCGGCCTCGTAGTCGCCGTCGAAGTGCGCCGCCTGCGCCCGCCCGCGGACCGCCGACGCGAGCCCGGTCCGATCGCCCGCGGCGGCGAACAGCTCCTCGGCCCGCCGGAACCGCTCCCGCGCCGCGTCGTACTCGCCCCGCCGACGGGCGACGTCGCCGTACCCCCGCTGGCGCTCGGCCGCCCCCGCCTCGCCGGTCGGCCGCCACGCGTCCAGCGCCGCCGCGGCGCCGTCGAGGTCGCCGGCGTCGATGTACATCCGCGCGACCCACTCCGGCGGTCGGTCGCGCAGGTCGTCGGGGCACGCGTCCGGGAGGTCGATCCACGCGTAGCGGACGCGACCGTACAGCGCGGCGAGCCGCGGGTACCGCCGTCCGACGCCGTACACCGACCGGACGGTCGCCGCCGCCCACGCGCTCGGGTCGCGCTCGATCCGGTCTATTGCCGGCGCCTCCCCGCCGACGGCCCGCCGGACGCGGGACCGACGCGCCGGGTCGTCCGCGAGCGCGAGCAGCCGCGAGACGACCCGGCCCACGCGTCTGGCGACGACCGGCTCCGGCTCGCGGTCGACGAGCCGCTCCAAGAACAGCACCGACCACTCGTCGTGGACCGCGCGGTACTCCCCGTCGCCCGCCCGGACGAGGACCGTCCCCGCGAGGCGGTCGAGCGCCCGTCGGACCCCGTCGACGGTCGGCGACGGCTCGCGGTCGGTTCCGCCGCCGGTCGCCCCCTCGCGATCGTCGACGAGCGCGTACGCCAGCGTCCGGAGGTCGCTCGCGCCGGCGACGTTGAGGAGGTTCACCAGCACCGCGACGTCCGCGGTCGGCGGCGGGCGGTTCCTGACCTCGCGCACCGCCTCCGCGACCGCCCGCTCCAACCCCGACGCGGGCGCGGCGCCGCCCGCTTCATTCTCCGGCGACGCCTCGCCGGCGTTCCCGTCCGCCTCTTCCGACCGAACGGTCCCGCCTCGGACCGCGCGGACGAGGCGGTGGCCGAGCGCGAGCAGCTCCCCCACGCGCTCGTCGTCGTCGCCGCGCACGTCGTCAAGCAGCGAGCTCGGGTCGGCCCCCGGCGCGGTTCCGGTGCGGTCGGCGACGTGGCGGACGAACCGCACCACCTCGCGCTCGTCGAGTCGGGGCATCCGAACGGTCTCGATCGCCCGCCGGTAGCGGAGGTCAGCGGGCGACAGCGGGAGCCCGTCGAGGTCGTCGTACGGCTCCTCGCGCGCGTCGAACAGGAACGACACGTCGCCGCAGTCGGCCAGTTGGCGGGCGACGGTGATCGCCTCCGCGGCCCCCGGGTCGACGGCGTCCTCGACGACGACGAGGTGGTGCCCGTCCCCCCCGGTGACGCGTTCGCGCAGGCGGTCCGTCGCGGTGAACGGGTCGCCCCCGTCGCTTGTCCGGTACGTCACCGGGCCGCGTCCCGACCGGTACCACTCGACCGCGACGCTCCGGCAGACGGTGCTCTTGCCGCTTCCCGGCGGCCCGACCAGGGCGTGGTCGGTCCCCCCGGCGAGCCCCTCGACGAGTGCCCCCGCGAGCTCGCGCCGCTCGCCGTCGCACGCGACGCTCCTCTCGAGGACGTGTCCCGCGTCGACCTCGGGGAACGACGCCGTGGCCCGCAGCGGGCCGCACGGGTTCGGATCGCCGGCGAGGCGGTCCTCGTCGACCGCGCGGAACCCCTGCGCCGAGAGCGATCCGGCCCCCTCGTCGTTCGGATACCCGCGTCCCAAGAGGCCGCCGTCGGACGAGCGGCGCGAGTCACGCGAGCCGTCGCCGCCGAGCCGGCCGCCTCCGGGCCGGTCGTCCTCGGACCGGCCGCCTCCGGTCCGCTTCCCCGCCGCGCGCCCGGTCGCCGCGAGCGCTTCGGTCGTGTCGCGGCCCCGCTCGATCAGCCCGCGCACCTCGGTCTCCGCCCACGCGACCGCCTCTGGCTCGGTCGACGCCGTCACGCCGTGGAGCGCGCCGTCGTCGAAGACGAGGAGCAGCGCGGTGTCGTCGGCCGCGACGACCCCCGCGTCGACGGCGTCGACGGCGGCGATCCGACAGTCGTCCCGGTTCGCGACGGTACCGAGGTCGTCCGCGAACCGCTCGGTCGCGTGGCGGTACGCCCGATCCGCCAGCGCCAGATCGACGGAGCCGCCGCCGACGGCCGCGCGCCGGAGCCGCTCCGCCACCCGCGGGTAGGGGAACGCGGGCAGCGCGGCGGCGACTGAGTCGGCGTCGGCGAGCGCGTCGTCGAGGGCCTCCAGCGGTCGGTACGGGTCCGGCGCTGCGGCCCGGTGCGTCTCGGCCTTCCGGAGGACCGCGGGGTCGACGCCAACGTCCGCGCCGAGGGGGTCGAGCACGTCGCCCGCGGCCGCGAGGTCGGCCGCGGCCGTCAGGAACTCGCGGTACTGTTCCGCGAGGAGGCGGCCCGAGAGCGTCGTCAGGTAGCCGTCGGTCTCGCCGGCGACGAGCCCGGCCGCCTCCAGCTCGTCTATCGCGCGGTTCACCGTCGACCGGGAGTGGCCGAGCGCGTCGACGAGCTCGTGCTTTCGCAGCGGCTCCGCGGCGAGCCGTTCGAGGAAGTCGAGGCGACGCTCGACGACGCCCGCGAGCTCCGACGGCTCGGTCATACGTCCCCCCGCACCGTCCCCACCGACATAACTGTTTCTTCGATGACGACTTGGCCCGCGCGGTGACACAGTGTTTCACGGGGTGAGAATAAGCCGGACACCGGCGCAGTGGTACCCATGAGTGGGGATCGGACGAGCGGGAGCGACGGCACGGGCGCGGAGACGCCCGACGGGACGGAACCGACCGACCCCGCCGAGGCGTCGAAGGACGGGAGCGACGGCCCGGCGACGCATGGACGTGACGGTCCGAGCGCGACCGGCCCGGAGGAAGCGAGGGCGGCGGCCGGCGGACCCGACGCGGCGGCCTCGGACTCGTCGCGGCGCGCAGAGCGAACCGTCGCCGCGGCGCGGACGGCGGCGAACGAACTGGCCGCGTGGGACCCCGACGACGCCGCCGCCCTCGTGCGGTCCGTCGGCGAGCGCTTGGCGGACGGAGAGACGATCAGCCGGCTCGCGCGGTCGGCGGCCAACGAGACGGGGCGGGGGCACCCGGGGACGAAGGCGGAGAAGGTCGCGACCGAGATCGACGCCGCCCGGCGGTCGGTCCGAGACGCGCCGACCGCCGGCGTGGTCGACCGCGACGGCGCGGCGGGGACGGTGACGGTCGCCGGGCCGCTCGGCGTCGTCGGCGCGGCGGTCCCCGCCACGCACCCGGTCGTGGTCCCCGCGGTCCTCTCGCTGTACGGGCTCGCCGCGCGGAACGCGGTCGTCCTCGCGCCGTCGCCGTCGGCGGTCGAGACGTGCGACGCGGTCGTCGAGACCGTCAGTCGCGCGCTCGCCGACGCCGGCGCGCCGACGGACGCGGTCTCGATGCTCCCGGCGCCGCCCTCGAAGCCCGAGACGGACGCGCTGTTCGAGCGCGCCGACTTCGTCGTCGCTGCCGGCTCCGAGACCACCGTCGCCGCGGGACAGCGCTGCGGGACGCCGAACGTCGCCGCGAGCGCCGACGGCGTCGTCGCCGTCGCCGACGGGTCGGTCCCGGCCCCGGCCGTGGCGGCGCGGGTCGCGGTCGGCGCGACGTACGACTTCGGGGCTCACCCCGCGGGCGACGCCGCGGTCGTCACCGTGTCGCCGGCGGTCGACCCGCTGTGCGCCGCCCTCGAAGACGAGGGGGGGTACGTCCTCGACGCGGCCGAGCGCGACCGCCTCCGCGCGCTCCTCGGCGACTCGGAGGGCGACGAGAGCGAGGCACGCGCCGCAGGTTCGGACCCGCGCGGGAAGTCGCCGCGGCGGCTGGCGGCCGCGCTCGGCCTCCCGAACGCGGCGCGTCAGACCTCCTTCCTGATCGTGACGCCCGACAGCGCCGACGACCCGCTCGCGACGCTGCCCGGGATCCCAGCGATTGCGGTCCACGGCCGCGACGGGTTCGACGCCGCGCTCGGGCTCGCCGCCGACCTCGGGTCCCCTCACGCGGCGGCGGTCCACACCACTCAGCAGCGCCGCGCCCGCCGGGCCGCGGCGCGGCTCGCTCCCGGGCGCCTCGTCGTCAACCAGCCGGGGATCGCGGCGACGGGGGCGCGCTCGAACGGGTTCGAGGCGGCGCCCGTGCTGGGCGGCGGGGCCGCCGAGGGGAGCCAGCTGTGCGGCGGGCTCACGCCCGCCCGCCTCGCGCGGACGACGACCGTCGCGGCGACGAGCGTCGTCGACGGCGCGTCACACCGGAACGGCGCGGGCGACACGCTCCGCGGGCCCTGAAGCGGTCTCCGCACGGAGGATCTGAAGCGGTCTCCCCGCAGCCCGTGAAACGTTTCCCCGCGTGCTCCGCGGCCCCGTCAGAGCTCGATCTTGTCCACGATCGAGCCGTTGCCGTCCTGCCCGTCGCTGTGGGTGTTGATCGCAATCGTCTGGACCCGGTCTTCCAGCAGCGACCCCTCCATCTTCGCCTTCAGCAGCGAGTCGACCTGGTAGACGCCGGCGGCGTTGTTCATCCGGATCACGACCTGAACGGGCGTCTCGTCGCCCTGGCGCAGCGAGACGCGCTCGATCGCCTGCGAGGAGACGGTGTTGATCCCGCGGCCGCCCTCCTCGTAGGGGACACGCGAGCGCCCGCGTTCCATGTCGAGGCCGTCGGCGATCCGGACGACGCCCGCCTCCAGCGTGAGCGGCTGTTCCTCGGTGTGGTGACAGAGGATCGCGTGGAGCACCTCCGCCTTCACGCGGACCCGATCGGCGACGCCGTAGAAGGAGGGGAGGAGGTCGTCCAGCAGGTCCGCCGCCAGCGGGATCGAGTAGTAGGGGTGGTCGTGGCGGTGGACGACGTGGCCGATGTCATGGAGGGTCGCCGCGAGCGCGACGATCACCGGCTCGTCGGCCTCGTCGAGCCCCTGCTGGCGCGCGCCGTTGAACTCGACGCCGCCTGACTTGAGCAGGTCGTACAGCCGGAGGGCGCGGTCGCGCACGATCTCGACGTGTTTGGCGCCGTGGTCGTTGTACCCCTTCCGGGCGACCGGGTTGACGTTCTGCGCCTCCAGGTAGGTGAGGACCTCTTCGTCGGATTCGAGCCGGTCGAGGACCTCGTTGAGCCGCCCGTCCGGGAACGCGTGCTCGGCGTCCGGGTCGTACTCGTGACGCGTAGCGTCGGTGTCGGCGCCTATCTCCTCGCGCGCTGCGGGCGCGTCCTCCGCGGTCGGGTCGTGGGCGTCGTCGTCGTCGGTGGGCTCTGGGCCGTCGTCGGTGGGGTCGCTCATGCCTCTCTCAGAGTGTCCCGGCCGGGATAAATGTGCGAGACGCGCGGCCCCGCGGTGACGCTCGGCCCCGTAACGACGACCGGATCGGCCGTGCCCCCGCCTCGCACGCTCCCGGACGCGGCGGCCGCCGAGGCGGGAACCGCGGAGAGCGGGCGGCCAACCGGCCGCGGCGGCAGTTTCGGCGCGAGGCACAACGTATAAGCGCGCGACCGGTCCATGTACCGGTGTGACCCGATCCGCGTCCGCGTGCGGTCCGCAGTCGACGTCAGCGACGCGGCTCTTCTCGAAAAAACGCGCGTGATCCGTCCGCCGGCGGGAGTGGCGACCCCGTCCCGGACGACCCCCGACCTGCGCGCACCGGCCCGCTTACCGATCCGGACCCACCGCAGCACCCCATGACAGACACGACCACCACGACACCCTACGCGACGCAGACGGACAGCCAGGCGACCGACGCGCCCTTCGAGGGCGTCTACCCGGCGATGACGACCCCGTTCACCGAGGACGACGCGGTCGACCACGACCAGCTCGCGGCGAACGCCCGGTACCTCGAACGCGCCGGCGTTGACGGCGTCGTCCCGGTCGGCTCGACGGGCGAGTCGGCGACGATGAGCCACGACGAACACGTCGCGGTAATCGAGACGGTCCGCGACGCGCTCGACGACATCCCCGTGATCGCGGGTACCGGCTCGAACAACACCGAGGAGGCGCTGTCGCTGTCGCGGCGCGCGGCCGACGCGGGCGCCGACGGCCTGCTGCTCATCTCGCCGTACTACAACATGCCCGAACCGCAGGGCTTCCTCGACCACTACCGGACCATCGCGGACGCGGTCGACCTCCCGCAGATCGTCTACAACGTCCCGAGCCGCACGGGCCGGTCGATCCCGGCCGATGTCACCGTCGAGCTGGCAGCACACCCGAACATCCGCGGCTACAAGGCGGCCTCCGGCGACCTCAACCTGATCAGCGAGGTGATCGAGCGGACCCGCGACGAGGCGTTCGCGGTGCTGTCGGGCGACGACGGGCTCACGCTCCCCGTCCTCTCGGTCGGCGGCACCGGGACGATCAGCGTGGTCGCCAACGTCGAACCCGAACGGACCTGCGCGATGGTCGGCGCCGCGCTCTCCGGCGACTACGACCGCGCGCGGACGCTCCACCACGAGCTGTCGCCGCTCGTCCGCGAGCTGTTCGCCGAGACGAACCCGATCCCGGTGAAGGAGGCGATGTACCTCCGCGGACGCGGCGCCCCCCGCGTCCGCTCGCCCCTCTCGCGGCTCTCCGAGGGACGCCGGGAGGCGCTCCGAGACCTGCTGGCCGCGTACGACGAGCGCGCGCCGGGGACGATCGACCCGACGGCCGTCGCTCCCGTCGGGACCGGGGGCGCCGAATGAGCGCCGACCCCCTGTCGATCGCCGTGACGGGCGCCGGCGGTCGCATGGGCCGCGAGGTGATCGAGGCCGCTGCCGCCCGGGAGGGCGTCACGGTCGCGGTCGCCGTCAACCGGACCGAGACCGACCCGGTCGCGGGCGTCGCGGTCGGGGACGCAGACCGCCTCGACGACCTGCTCGCGAGCGAGGCCCCGGACGCCCTCGTCGACTTCACCGGCCCCGACTCGGCGGTCGCGTACGCCGCGGCCTGCGCCGACGCCGGCGTCCCCCTCGTCACCGGGACGACCGGGTTCGGGGACGCGCAGATCGACGACATCCGCGCCGCGAGCGAAGCTGTGCCCGTCCTCAAGGCGTCGAACTTCGCGCGGGGCGTCGCGGCGCTCCGCCGGGCGGTCCGCGAGGCGGCCGCGGCGCTACCGGGCTACGACGTCGAGCTGACCGAGACGCACCACAACGCGAAGCGCGACGCCCCCTCCGGCACCGCGAAGTCGATCCTCGACGACGTGGAGGGCGTTCGCGAGGACCTCGACGAGCGCGTCCACGGCCGCGAGGGCGCCGCGCCGCGCGAGTCCGGAGAGATCGGCGTCCACGCCCGCCGTGCTGGGGACGTGACCGGCGAACACGAGGTCCTGCTGGCCGGGAACCGCGAGACGCTCGAACTCACGCACCGCGCCGGCGACCGCGGGGTGTTCGCCGAGGGCGCGCTCGACGCCGCCGAGTGGCTCGCCGAGCGCGACCCGGGCTGGTACGGGTTCGGCGACGTGCTGGACGCCGGGGCCGCCGATGAATAACAACGAGACATACTTACTTCGACGAGTAAATACTGCTACTCATCCATACACCATCCAATGAGCCTCGAAGCCGACGTTACCGATCTGTGGGACCGCTATCAGGACGGGCTGACCGCTGCGGACGCGACCGACGAGGACGCGGCCGTCGTCGACGAGTTCCTCGCCGCCCTGGAGGCCGGCGAGGTCCGCGCCGCAGAGAAGAGCGGCGACGACGTGACCTCGTGGGAGGCCAACGAGTGGGTCAAGCGGGGGATCCTGCTCAACTTCGGCCTGCGCGAGACGGAGCCCCGCGAGTACGGCGGCGTCACTTACCACGACGTGCTCCCGCTGCGCGACACCGCCGACCTCGCCGAGCGGGGCACGCGGAACACGCCGGACGGGACCGCGATCCGCCGCGGGGCGTACCTCGGCAGCGACTGTATCATGATGAGCCCCTCGTTTGTCAACATGGGGGCGTACGTCGGCGACGGCACGCTCGTCGACTCCTGTGACACCGTCGGCTCCTGCGCGCAGCTCGGCGAGAACGTCAAGCTCGGCGCCAACACTCTGATCGGTGGCGTCCTCGAGCCCGTCGAGGACGCGCCCGTAATCATCGAGGACGGTGTCTCCCTCGGTGCGGGCTGTCGGGTCACCTCGGGGTTCCGCGTCGGCGAGAACTCGGTCGTCGGCGAGAACACCCTGCTGACCCCCCGAATCCCCGTCTACGACCTCGTCGAGGAGGAGGTCATCTACGGGCACCTCCCGGCCGAGCGACGAGCGTTCACCCGGATGGTGGAGTCGTCCGTCGGCGACCACGACCTGTTCGAGGGTGGGGCGTACAAGCCCGCGGTCGTGGCGACGCACGTCGAGGAGGAGACGCTGGAGGCGACGCAGCGGGAGGACGCGCTCCGCGAATGAGCGACGCCGAGGCGGCCGCGGGAGCGACCGACGAGGCGGACGGCGACAACCCCCCGGTCCGCCGCGTGAGCGACTGGGACGCCGGGCGCCTCCGCGGACTAGCCGACGCCCACGGGACGCCCCTGTACGTCCAGGACCTCGACCGGGTCCGCGAGAACTGCGAGCGCCTGCTCGCGGCGTTCCCCGACGCGGACGTGCGGTACGCCGTCAAGGCGCACACGGGCCAGGCCGTCTTGGAGACCGTTCGCGACGCCGGCCTCGACGCCGAGTGCGCCTCGGCGGGCGAGGTCGACCGCGCGCTCGCGGCGGGCTTCGACGGCTCCCGGCTCCACTACACCGCGGTCAACCCCCCCGCTCGCGACCTCGACTACGTCGCCGGCGTCGCGGAGGCCGACCCGGACCTCACCGTCACGGTCGGCGCGGTCGACACCCTCGACCGACTCGCGGAGCGCGGGTACGACGGCCGGGTCTGCGTCCGCGTGAACCCCGGCGTCGGCGCGGGCCACCACGAGAAGGTCACCACCGGCGGGGCCGCGAAGTTCGGGGTCCCGTACGACCGCGCCGCAGAGGTGACGCGGGACGCGGCCGAGCGCTTCGACGCGGTCGGGGTCCACGCCCACGCGGGCTCCGGGATCGACCCGGACCAGCTCGACAGCCACCGCGAACTGGTCGCGCGCATGGGCGACCTGGCGCGCGAGCTGACCGACCCGGACGCCGAGGGGGCCGCTCCCCTCGACCTCGAGTACGTCGACGTCGGCGGCGGGTTCGGCGTCCCCTACGAGGAGGACGCCCCGGCGCTCGACCTGCGGGCCGTCGCCGACGCCACCCGGGAGGCGGTCGCGCCGCTCCCCGAGGGCGTCGACCTCGCGATAGAACCCGGGCGGTACGTCGTCGCCGACGCCGGCGTCCTCCTGGCGCGCGTGAACACGGTGAAGCCGACGCCGGACGAGACGGTCGTCGGCGTCGACGCGGGGATGACGGACCTGCTCCGTCCGGCGATGTACGACGCGTACCACCCGATCCGCAACTTGGGGAGCGGGCGGGGGCGCGAGGGAGGCGACGCGCCCCCCGTCGGAGAGCGGGAGGCAACCCCTGTCACGGTCGCCGGACCTATCTGTGAGACCGGCGATGCGTTCTGTGAGAACCGAGCGCTCGCCGAGCCGGTCCGCGGAGACCTCCTTGCGGTCGGCGTCGCGGGCGCCTACGGGTACGAGATGGCGAGCCAATACAACTCACGACCGCGGCCCGCGGAGGTCGCGCTCGACGACGGAACCGCGACGATCGCCCGCCGCAGGGAGGCGCTCGGCGACCTGACGACGGTCGAACGCGAGATCCCGCGCGACCGAGCCGGCCGATCGGAGGGCGACCGATGAGCGCCCACGCCGTCCCGGTGGAGAAGTACCACGGCACCGGCAACGACTTCATCGTCGTCGACGCGGACGCCGAGGGCGTCGGCGACCGCGCGGCGTTCGCGCGCGCGCACTGCGACCGCGGGACGGGCGTCGAGGGAGACGGGGACCGCCGCGGCGCCGACGGCGTCCTCTTCCTTAGCGTCGCTGAGCGGTTCGACCCGACCCGCGTCGTGATGACGCTGGTCCAGCCGGACGGCTCCACGGCGACGATGTGCGGCAACGGCGCCCGCGTCGTCGCGCGGTGGGCCAACGACCGAACGGGTGACCGCGAGTTCATGATCGACACGCAGGCCGGGACCCGGCGGGCGACCGTGAACGCGGACGCGACCACGGCCACCATCGAGATGGGCGAGCCGACGTTCGACCCGCGTCGCGTTCCGGCCGCCCGCGGGGGCGCCCTCGCGGACGAGCCCCTCGTCGACGAGCCGGTCGCGGGGCTGCCCGTCACCGCCGTCAACACCGGCGTGCCACACGCGGTCGCGTTCGTCGACGGCGGGCGCGACGACCCCGACGGCATCGACGCGGTCGACCTCGACGCGGTCGCGCCGCCGGTCCGTCACGCCGACGCCTTCCCCAAGGGCGCGAACGTGAACCTCGCGGCCGTCGTCGACGACGGGTCGGGCGACGGCCCCGCGGTGCTCGACCAGCGCACATTCGAGCGCGGCGTCGAGGGGGAGACGCGGTCCTGCGGCACCGGCGCGGTCGCGGTCGTCGCGGCCGCCCGCCGGCTCGGACTGATCGAGGGCGAGACCGCGGTGAGCCGCCCCCCGGGCGGCGAGCTGGAGATCGCGGTTCCGGACCGCGGCCACGCCATCCTGACCGGTCCGGTCGCCCACGAGTTCTCGGGGACGCTCCCCGCCGACCCGCGATGAGCGACCGGAGCGACGCCACCCCGGGCCGCGACGACGAGTTCGACCCGGTCTCGTTCCTCGAAGACGCGGTCCCGATCGCCTCCCACGAGTCGGTCGAAGCGATGCGCGAGCTCGTCGTCGAGACGCTCGCGGCTCGCGCGACCGACCCCGTCGTCGACGCCGACGGCTGCGTCCTCGCGGAGAAGCGATCCCCGGCGCCCGATTCGGGCCCGCACCTCGTGTTGAACACGCACCTCGACACGGTGACGCCGCACGTCCCGTTCGAGCGGGGCGAGGCGAGCGCGGACGAGCGTGGCGGCCCCGAGGCGAACGCCGCGGCCGGCGAAGCGGTGATCCGCGGGCGCGGCGCCTGCGACGCGAAGGGACCGCTTGCGGCGCTGTTGGCGGGCTTCCTCGCCGCCGACCCCGAGCGCGGCCGGATCACGCTGGCGCTCACGCCCGACGAGGAGGCGCTGTCGCTCGGCGCGGCGGCGCTGACGGGCCGACTCCCGGGGACCGACGACCGACTCGACGGCGACCTGTTCCTCGTCGGCGAGCCGACCGGGCTCGACGCCTGTACCGCGGCCAAGGGCCGGTTTCAGGCGACCGTCGAGCTGTCCGGAACGGCTGCCCACGCCGCGGAGTTCGCGGGCGCGAACGCGGTCGCCGCCGCGGAGGACGCGCTCGCGGCGATCCGGACGTTCGACGCGGACGCAGCCGACCATCCGCAGCTCGGGTCGCCGAAGCTCACCCCGACCGTCATCGAGGGGGGTGCGGCGACGAACCAGGTGCCGGCGGACTGCGAGATCACGGTCGATCGGCGCAGCGTCCCGCCGGAGTCCGCCGAGGAGTTCCGTGAGTCGCTCGCGGCCGCGGTGCGGGCGTCGCTCGGCGACGGCGCTGGGGAGGACTCCGGCGACGTCGACACCGCGGTCGCGCTCACCGACCGCGAGTCGCCGTTCTTGGAGGCGTTCGCGACGGAACCAGACCACGAACTCGTCCGAACCGTCGCGGCCGCGGCGCGGGACGCGGGCGACGCCGTCGGTCTCCCGAGCGGGCGCGGCGGGGGCGTGCGCCCGTTCGGCGCGGCGACGGAGGCGTCGTACTTCGCGCCGGCGCCGACGGTCGTGTTCGGTCCGGGAGATCTCGCGGACGAAAGCGGGGCCGTCGCGCACGCCGAGCGGGAGTACGTCCGAGTGCGCGAGGTGGAGGCGGCGGCGGCGACGGTCGAGCGCGCGCTGTCGACGCTGCTCGGGTAGCCCTTCGGGTGGCTCCTACAACAGGAACTTCTCCTCGTCCTCCGCGAGGTCGACGAAGTCGTCGGCGGCCTCGATCAGCTCGTCGGCGGCGGAGTTGCCGAACCCCATCGCCTCCACCCGGACCCCCTCGTGACGGAGGTGCGAGCAGAGCCGGGCGAAGTCGCCGTCGCCGGTACAGAGGACGACGGTGTCGACGTGGCTCGCGAGCGAGACGGCGTCGAGGCTCATCCCGAGGTCCCAGTCGGCCTTCTTCGAGCCGTCCGCGAACGTCTTGATCTCCTTGATCTTCGTCTCGAAGCCGATGTCGCGGAGCGCCTCGAAGAAGCTCTCCTCCTCGGGGGAGTCGGCGCGGATCACGTACGCGATAGCGCGGACCAGCGACCGGTCCGCGACGGCCCCGTCGAGGAGGCCGGAGTAGTCGATGTTCCGCGAGTAGAAGCTCTGTGCCGAGTGATACAGGTTCTGTGAGTCCGCCAGCACCGCGACGCGCTGGTCCGAGTGAATGTCGGTCATGGGTCTCCATTCACCCCCCGCCGTTAGGGGTTTTGGGATCGGCGCGACCGCCACCCGCGGTCGGTCCCGTCGCGCACGACTCCCCGTGCGGTCCCGGCGGACGGGACCGTTACGACCACCATAGTTTATACCGAGCCCTGAAGACCGTGGCCCATGGACGAGAAGCGGTTCGTCGTCGCCCTCTTCGGCCTCGCGGTCGCGATCGTCGCCGGCTACGTGGCTTATCGGTTCGTCGCCCCGCTCACCGTCGCCGTCTTCCTCTACTACTCGACGCGGCGCTTCTACCACCGGCTCGAACGCTTCCGGCTCCCGTCTCGGGTGCGCGCGGTCGTGTCGCTGTCGCTCATCGGCGTCCCGCTCATCGGCCTGGTGAGCTACACGCTGGTGTTGCTAATCCTGGAGGCGCGGCGGTTCATCGAACAGTACCCCGTGGCGGACACCATCGGCGCGGAGAACTCGGTGATCGGGGACCTCGCGGAGCTGTCGAACCCGACGGCCGACGAACTGCTCACCGCGTACCGCTCCGGGCAGTTCGACCCGCTCATCGACCTCGTCTCCGAGCAGGCGTCGCTCCTAGCGAGCACGGTCTCCGGGCTCGCCCTGAACCTGCTCATCACCGTGGTCGTCACCTACTACCTGCTCATCGACGGCGACAAGTTCCACGACTGGCTGCTCAGCTTCGACGACGACGCGATCGTCCGCGAGTACCTCGAGACCGCCGACGCAGAACTGGAGGCGGTGCTGTACGGGAACCTCCTCAACGTGATCGCCATCGGGGTCATCGCGGTCGTCACCTACCTCGGGTACAACGCGGTCGCCCCCGCCGCGGTCGAGATCCCGTACCCGACGCTCGCGGGCGCGCTCACCGGCGTCGCCAGTCTGATCCCCGTGATCGGCATGAAGATCGTCTACATCCCGCTCGCGGCGGCGATGTCCGTCCCCGTCGCGCTCGACGGCGAGGTCTCGCTGCTCGTCTACGTCGCCGGGTTCCTCGCCGTCGCGGTCGTGGTCGTCGACACCGTCCCGGACATCGTCCTCCGACCGTACTTCAGCGGCGAGACGACGCACGTCGGGCTGCTCATGCTCGCGTACATCTTCGGCCCGGTCGTGTTCGGCTTCCACGGCCTGTTCCTCGCGCCGATCATCCTCGTGTTGGCGCTGACGTTCGCGGACACCGCGCTGTTGCGCCTGCTCGGCGTGGAGCCGGACCCGGGGTCCGAGGTCCCCGCCGGCCAGCGTCGGCTTGACGAATTCTGAGTCGTCGCGGGGCCCCGAATTCTGAGTCCTCGCGGGGCCCGGTGTGTCGAGCGCGCGGTCGTCGGACCACTCGGCCGTCTAACCCGTCGGCCGCGGCGAGCCGAAGTCATTTATCCCCGGTCGACGACCGGGGTACGTATGCGACTACACGTCATCGGCCTCGGCGGGGCCGGGGGGCGGATCGCCGACCGACTCGCCGCCGACCGCGGCGGCGATCCGTTCCTCGCGGGCGTTCACGCCTTCGACACGGACATCGACGCGCTCGGGGCGCTGGACGCCCTCGGCGAGGAGCGTCGGTACCGGTTCGGCGACGCCGCGGGCGGGGACGGGCTCGGCGGCGACCTCCACGCGGGCCGCCGGCTCGGCGACGCCCACGCGAGCGAACTCGGCAGGGCGCTGGACGACCAGCGGCCCTCCCTCGCGGAGGCGTTCCTGCTCGTCGTCGGCCTCGGCGGCGCGGCTGGCGCGGGCGCGGCCCCTGCGCTCGCCGAGGAGCTCTCCCGGCTCTACGACGCCCCCGTCTACGCCTTCGGGTTCCTCCCGACGCCGGGCGAGACGGAGGAACCGGACGACGGCGGTCCCGCGAGCGCGTCGGACGGCCCCGCGGGCGCGCCCACCGACGGGGCCGATGCTGCGGGACCGGGCGGCGACCCGGCGCCGCCGACGCTCCATCGGCCGCTGGCCGAGCGGAACGCCGCGCGGACGCTCGACGCGCTCTCGGACCGCTGCGCGGCGGTCTTCCCCTTCGACAACGCGGCGTGGATCCGATCTAGAGAGACGCTCGGGGACGCCCGCGGGCGACTGAACGAGGTCGCCGCCGAACGGATCGCGGCGCTGTTCGGCGCCGGCGAGACGCCGGACGGAACGGAGACGCCACAGCAGGTGCTCGACGCGAGCGATATCGCGCGCGCCGTGGGGAGCGACGGCGAGATCGCGGCGATCGGCCACGCGACGCAGGCGGTGGACCCGCCCGACTCGGGGTCCCGATTCGGGCTCGGGCTGTTCGGCTCCGATGAGCCCGCCGAGGTGGACACGAGCGCCGCGGTGTCGGCGATCGAGACGGTCATCCGGAAGGCGACCCGCGGGAAGAACACGATCGAGGTCGCCGGCGGGCGCGCCGACCGGACCCTCCTCGTAGTCGGCGGCCCGCCCGCGTGGCTCAACCGAGAGGCGATCGCCGACGGGCGGCGCTGGCTCGCCGACGAGACCGGCTCGGACGCGATACTGAGCGGCGACGCACCGGTCGCCGACGGCGACGCCGTCTCGGCGGTCGTGATCCGTTCGGGGCTCGACGAGCCGGAGCGGATTCGAGCGATACGCGAGACGATCGAGTGACTGCGCCGCCGCTGATCGGCGGGGAAGCGTAGATAGACGACCGCGGACCGGACGCCGACCCGAACCGGTTAACCGAGTGGCGCGCCCAGTGAACCCGTGACGACGCAGGCAGACCTCGGAATCGACCTCGACGTGCGCGACGCCGCGGCCGTCGCGGAGCGCCGCGACGAGATAGTCGCCGCCGTGCGCGACCACGCGGGGCGGATCGCCTACCAGCTCGCGCGGCTCCAGGGCGGCGACTACGGGCGCGAAACGCTCTCGACGCCCGGCGGCGAGTGGACGGTAAAACACGAGGCTGGCGAGCTGGAGTTCCTCCTGTTCTCGCCGAAGTCGGGCTCGGACACGTACGTGATCTCGACGAAGCAGCCGCCGGAGCCGGCGGCGCTTTCGACCGCGCTCGACGACTACGCGGCGTTCGTTGCCGCGTGGAACGAGTACGTCGACTCGCTCTCGGGCGTCCTCGACGGCGTGAGCGCGGAGTTCCCAGAGCCGGCGACCACCGAGGGCGTGGTGGCCGAGCGCGACCGCGTCCTCGACGAGATCCGCGACACCTGCGCGGTGATCGCCGGGGAGATACACCGGTACGAGGGAGACGATTACGGGACGTTCACCGCGCGCGTCAAGGGCGACCGCTGGGAGCTAAAACACGACGAGGGGGCCGTCTCGTACCTCCGGATCGGGGGGTCCGGCGGGCTCTACCTCCTCTCGCAGTACGGCGCCCCCTCCGCGGCCGACGTCCGGGAGTACGCCGACCGGTTCCGCGGCTTCGTCGAGACGTACAACGAGTTCGTCGACGAACTCGAGAGCGACCTCGAACGGATCTCCGTCTGACTCGCCCTCCCAGCCCCTCGCTCGGCCTGTCGGTTCGTCCCGTCCGCCCCTCGTTCGGCTCGTCGGTCTGTCCCCTTCGGCCCCCGCTCAGCCTGTCGGTTCGTCCCGTCCGTCCTTCCGACGCACCGAGGCAGCTCTCTCGGCTTTGATCCGTATCTGTGTGTATTCGACGGGTCGATTGGCAATACTTATTCATCTCTGTTGGGTACCGACCCGCACATGTCGATCACTCTTCCGGGGCCGACGCTCGGCGTCGTCGGCGGCGGCCAGCTCGGCCGAATGCTGGCCGAGGCCGCCGCGCCGCTCGGCGTCGACCTCGTCGTGTTGGACCCGACGCCCGACTGTCCGGCGGCGCCCGTCGCGGCCGACCAGATCGTCGCGGACTTCGACGACGCGGACGCGATCGGCGAACTGGCGTCCCGCGTCGACGCCCTGACCTTCGAGATCGAGCTCGCGGACCCGGCGGTCCTCGCGGCCGCGAGCGAGGACCACGACGTGCCGGTCCACCCCGACCCGGCCACGCTGGAGACGATTCAGGATAAGCTGGTCCAGAAGGAGGCGCTCGCCGACGCGGGGATCCCGGTCCCCGAGTTCGTCGCGGTCGCCACCGCCGAGGGGCTCGAACGCGTCGTCGAGGAGTTCGGCGGCGTCATGCTGAAGGCCCGCGAGGGCGGCTACGACGGCCGCGGGAACGTCCCGGTCGAGACGCCCGACGAGGCGGCCGCCGCGCTCGACCAGATCGGCGGCGCGGCGATGGCCGAGGAGTTCCTCGACTTCGAGCGTGAGATCGCCGTGATGGGCCTGAAAGGCGCCGACGGCGAGACGCGGACGTACCCGGTCACGGAGACGGTCCACCGCGAGGAGATCCTCCGCGAGAGCGTCAGTCCCGCCCGCGCCGACGACGCGGTCGTCGCCGAGGCGGAGTCGGTCGCCCGCGACGTACTGGCGGTCCTCGACGGCCGGGGCGTCTACGGGATCGAACTGTTCGAGACCCGCGAGGGGGAGGTGTTGGTCAACGAGATCGCGCCGCGCCCGCACAACTCCGGGCACTGGACGATCGAGGGCGCGCGCACCTCGCAGTTCGAGAACCACGTCCGCGCCGTGCTGGGGTGGCCGCTCGGCCCGACCGACCTCGTCGCGCCCGCGGTCACGGCGAACGTCCTCGGTGACGCAGAGGCGACCGGACCGGCGACGCTCCGGAACGTCGAGTCCGTCCTCTCCGCGCCCGACGCCGACCTCCACTGGTACGGCAAAGACGACGTGTACCCGCTCCGGAAGATGGGGCATCTGACCGTGACAGGCGGAAGCGACGACGGGGCCGACCGCGACGCGCTGCTCTCACACGCGCGAGAACTCCGGGACGGACTGACGTTCCGCGACGCGTAGCTCGCCCCGATGTCTGACAACGCTCCCGGCGGCGTCGCGCCAGGCGCCCCTCGCGAGTCGCAGTCGATCCGGCTCCCGGAAGAGCGGATCGAGGCCCTTCGGGAGTGGGCGGAGGCGGGAACCGGCTTGACCGCCGCCGCCCGCGTCCGCGACCCCGACGGTCGGATTGCGCTCGTGAAGACCTCGTGGTCGGACGGGTGGGTCCTTCCGGGCGGCGCGGTCGAACCCGACGAGTCGCCCCCGACCGCGGCGGCGCGGGAGGTCCGCGAGGAGACGGGACTCGACGCGGCGATCGACGACCCGGTCGTCGTCTTCGAGCAGTCGTACGTCGGCGCCGAGGGCGGTGCGGTCGCGTTCGAGGCTGAGTACGTCGTCTACGCGGCCCGCGCCGCGGGGCGTATTCCCGACGCCGCCGGTCTCGGTGTCTCTCCCGACGAGATCCGCGCCGCACGGTGGTTCGAGGCGGTCCCAACCGCCCTCCACGACGGCGCCCTGCTCCGCCCGTACCTCTGAACGCCGTCCGGGAGACGGACCACACCGGCGTCGCCGCATCCGGGAGTTCCTTGTAGCCCTCCGCCGAACGCCCGATCATGACCACGGTAGACGACCTGATCGAGCGGCTCGAATCGGAGGCTGCGGCGGACGCCGACCCGTCGACCACCCCCGACGTGGGGATCATCATGGGCTCCGACTCGGACCTCCCCGTCATGGAGGGCGCCTACGAGGCGCTCGAGGACCTCGGCTTCGCGGAGCAGACCGACTTCGGCGACGCGCCGGACGCGCGGTTCACCTACGAGAGCTACGTCGTCTCCGCGCACCGGACGCCGGAGCTGATGTACGCGTACGGGGAGACGGCGACGGCCCGCGGGCTGGACGTGATCGTCGCGGGCGCGGGCGGGAAGTCCGCGGACCTGCCGAACATGACCGCCTCGATCGCGTATCCGGTCCCCGTGATCGGCGTGCCGGTTCAAGAGAAGTCGGTCGACTCCGTGATCGGCATGCCGACCGGGGCCCCGATCGTCGCCGTCGACGCCGGGAAGTCGTACAACGCGGCGCTGTCGGCGGCGCAGGTGCTCGCGCGCGAACACGACGAGGTCGAAGAGCGACTGCTCGACCTCCACGACGGGCAGAAAGCGGGCGTCGCGGACGTTTCCGCTGACCTCCACGACCTCGGTATCGACGGGTTCCGCGACCGGTGAGGGGGCGTCCGTCCGCTCCGTGGCCGCCCACTCGCGTCTCCCTCGACCGCGACCGTGCCGTGCCTCACGCCTCCCCAGCCTCGCTGTTCGCGCTCTCCGAGCGCTCACCGCTCCATCGCGCGTGCTGCCTCGCGGGCCTCCGTCCCGCTCGTAGGCACGCGCCACCGCGACCGCGCGTCGGTTTATAAAACCGGATGCCTCGTCTCCGGTCGCGTTAAGTTAGAGGATGAGGCGGACGAGTTCTGAGTGTCTATGACAGATTTCGACCGCCTCAGCGAACGTACCGCGTGGATCGACTTGTCGTTTGTGGAGCGAGATCGAACTCCGCGCTGG
>NZ_SGTY01000033.1:0-18161 GCF_005435095.1 Halorubrum sp. CGM5_25_10-8B
TTTGGGAAATAGAACGACGAACATCCTCGTTTGCGAATAGTTTTAGCAATGTCGCACTCGAGACAGCTCAAAATTGGCTCGAAGCCGTTGCTGTCTACCACAATTCACGCCAAACTTAACGCGACCAGAAAGTCACTGTGCTCATTTAGCTTCCAATCAATAAGTACGAGATCAATGTCCGATAAATTACCAAATTCGTCTAGCCGTTCTACTGCTTCGCTGGGTCCGCTAAATTGGACAGATAACTCAGAAACAAAATCGCTCATTCTATCCGCATCTCTTTTTCGGTCCTCTGAATCGTCAATCCACCAAATTGTATATTCACTCATTGAGTGTCACCTCAACACATGTAGACCAGTCATCTGTATCGACGAAACGGGCCTGTCCGTCATATTTTTCAGCGATGTTTCGAACAATACTTAGCCCTAATCCAGTTCCCCTCCCTAGCTGTTCAGACAACTCCTCGGGCATCTCTTTGGATAGATCTTCGTATATATTGTTGACTGGGTCAGAAACCAATGGCTGGAACGCTTCTTCGCGGGCGCTGTCGGGAATCCCGACTCCGTTATCGTAAACCCGAATTTGAATCCCATCATCAATATTTTTGCCCTCAATGTGGATCCGATTGTTTTCTCCTCTAGATGTACCAACAGCCTTGATACCATTTGTAACCAAGTTGATAACAATCGAATACAGCTCTGATTTATACATTGGTGGCGTGTAAAGTAGCCTTGGAATATCTGTTGAAAATTCAACATTATAGTATTCCGCAATATATTCTGTTGCTTCTATAACATCCTCAACTATCGTTGAGATAGCTTGCTCTTCTACATCTTTTCGGTTTCCAGTTTCCATAAATATACCAAATAGTTCCATCTGGCTTTTAAATCGGTCTTCCATCTTGCGCAGATTTCCGATGATATCTTCGAATTGTGCGTGTTGATCTTCGGGTACATTATTCATAACCGCCTCAATTTCGGCAGCGGTGCTTCCAAGATTGTTAACCATCGAACGAAGTTCGTGTGAGAAAGAGAAGACAACCTGATTTACGGAGAACGCAGATCGGAAAAAATCAATTTCCTGCTCTTTTTGTTCAAGGGTGCTACGGACAACTTTTGTCGCAGTTTCGACAGCTTCGTCTGATACTTGTCGGTCCTCTTCCGGAACGGTGTCGGTTGCCGTATCTGCGACACCTTCTAACAAGTCTAGTGCGCTATCGACGGGCTCTTTATCTTGATCTTCGCTCGTCTTGTTAACATCTGACTCATCGTCTTTACCAGCAGAATCTTTTTGATTTTTATCGACAGTTACATCTCCGGCTTCGCTGGTAGCTCCGTGTTCACCTTCATCAACCGAATCATTACCACCTTCGCCGGTAGAATCGCTCTCACCGTCTTGGGTCTCGTCAAGAAATTTTTCCGTCTCTTCTTCCAGCTGCTTTCGTGATTTTACTGCCTTGTAATGACTCCACTGTAGAGTCATCCACTGTAGGCTCAAACGGATGATTTCTCGAAGTTCCTCGAAGATCTTATTCTCTTGGAAGTCTTCCCGATTTGAGGCCATCGTCAGGTCTGCATCCGAGCTGATCATCACTCGTCCTACCAAATTCCGATTATTTGGGCCAGCCAACAGAGCTTTGTTAAAATCTGTGTGTAAATCTAAGTTGTCACGAAGTCCTTCGAACGTCTCATCCGGGCTACGGCCTTTATGTGTCGTTCTGTCTTGGTCGATCCCGAGCCAGTCGTCATTCGGCCCACCGTAAGTGAAAACACGAAATCCACCTTTGTATACGCGGACACCACTATGATTGTCTGAGATATCTCTTGCTCGTTTCAAACTTAGCGTCTGAGGGTCCCGATAATGCTCTTTAGTATCAAGGGGAATATACGAGATCTCGAATTTCGTTCCAGCTAGTCCGGGTGAATCGTGAGAAAATGAATAGGATTGATTTCCAATAATGTTAGCATCAAGTTCTAGTGATACCTTTCCATTTTCACCGATCTCTCCTTCAAGAAAACCCCAGCTTGCGTTGTGAATCTGCTCAGTAAGAGTTCCTTCCCCCATGTCAAATTCGGGAGCGCGAAACGTGATGTCAAACCCGGGATCGTATTCGAAATTCGGACCACGATCCTGCTCTTCAACAACCGCCAGCGTAACCATGTTGCGACGTAGTGTATCGAAGTCTCTCTTTGTCCAAGACTCTTGTAGGTCTCTTAGACGAAGTGTTGTTCCGGTGGAGATGTTTGGTTCTTCGTCGCTAGTAACTTCCTCTACTGTCACTGGAAAACTAACTTCCTCGATTTGTTGATCTGCTTTATAATCCCTCCAGTCAATGTTCAGCGTTGTTCTCTGGTAGACACCGTCCTCGATCTTGGCAGTTGTTTCAATATTGAGAACATTTGCGAGACGGCGGCACGCAAAACGGCCAATCCCTTTATTTCCTGCTTTTTCACGCCCGTATTTTTCTGAAACTGGATCACGAAGCTTACTGGTCGTCGCGATCCGCATAAAGTCATCTCGTACCTCTTCAAGTGTCATCCCGGTCCCGTCATCAATAACTGCGATTTCACTATCCGAGGTATCTTGGGCTCTTACATCCTCAAATTCAAGGATTACCTCTGTCGCGTCCGCGTCATAGGAGTTCTTGACCAACTCCCCTACCGCGACATGGTTTCGCGTAACCAGGTTTTCACCTAGTTCTTCGAGGAGTCGACTGTCGATAGTAAAGGTGACAGTTTCTCCATCTGAGTCAGCCATCAACTATGTCCAATATTGGTAAGGTTAAAAATAGGAGGGGAATATGTATGCTACTGTGAGTACCCAATCCCAGTCGGTTACGCTGCCAACTGGCGATAAGATCACGTATTCCATCGATGAGCGTGATGTTTTGTATCCACGGCTAACGCTCAATCCAGATGGTACACTTGCCGTCATCGTTCCTCCAGAAACACCCGGACATACGGTTGTTGCTAACGAACAGGAATGGATTGCCTCAAAGTATGAATCACAGCAGAACGATCTTACATCTATCTTAGACAAATATGGAATAATCACAGAGAATTTCACACTCTGGGGTAAATCTTACATACTTCAAGAGAGAATAGGTCAACATGAGGTTAAAATTGAATCTAACCGTCTTATTCTGACAGCACCTCCTGATTATTCTGCGGTAAACTATCTCAAAAAGAAAATTAAACAAGCGCTTGCTACCGCAATTGAGACCATTGCGGATAGTTTCTGCCAACAACTGAATCAGGATTATGAAAAGATTACAATTAGATCACAGCGGACGAAGTGGGCAAGCTGTTCGGGTCAAGATACCCTCAATTTCAATCTTAGATGTGCGTTCCTTCCCATTACACATCTACAGTATCTCGTAGCGCACGAAGTCACACATCTTGTGGAACAAACACATAATAAGAACTTCTGGGAAGTTCTTAGGTCGTTTCTGCCAGACTATGAGACTGTTAAGAATGAGTTACAGGGTTTCTGGTACGCAGTCCACCATAATTCTCAATGGATGAGCTTTCTTGACACATCTCACCCCTGAGGCTCGTCTCCCCACTGGAGGATCGGTTCCAGCACTTGATGAATCTCATCGAGGATCTGTTCATCATCCAGTTCCCGTCGACGGACCTGACGTAGCCGATGATACCATTTACTCAAATTCTCAATAGTAGATCCGTCAACATCTTCCGGATTTATCACGGGGACATCATTGAGTTGGTTTATTTCAATTTTTTGAAGTCCCTGATAGTCCATACTGTATTTGCTGAGATGTTTGTTTACAACGCGGCTGTTAAGATAAGCCAAGAGTGCTTGTATCTGTGTCTCGGTATAATCCTTTTTTGGTGTAATTGTGTGAAGATTATTGAGACACCGAAGTCCGGCATGGTTACGGATGAATAAGAATCCTGTCCGGTTCATGTACTTCGCTAGAATCGGTGCTGGTGTCTGTTTCTCAACTCGATACCATGGGTTCCGTTTTGAAACGAGATAGCCGTCAGTCGTATCCCGTTCTTCACCCAGGTTCAGATACTCGATGAGATTCTCATCTTCAATCTCATCTTTTTCAACAATATCTTGGTCTGAATAGCAGTATAGCAACCAGACTGGCCGATCATTGTCACGCCACTGACTCCAGTCGTCATATTTGAGATCGAGAAGTCGGAGTCCGTGTGCTGACCGTATAATCGGCACCAGATATTCTGTAGATAGTCCAAACTCAGATACTTCTGAGGCAGTGAGGCAGAAGTAATCATTATCTCCTGTGGCGATCCCTCTATTAATATCTGCAATCTCTTCAAATACGGTCATCGCTTCCTGATTTAGGGTGTCACTTTCTTCGAGATAGTGTGTCCACCGCTCAGTCGGCGATAAGAGATGCTGAGAAAGCGTTATTGATTCATTTATCTCTGGAATCTTATCAAAATCTGCTTCAAGTAACTCTGTCGCGTCGACTTTGCTTGGCCACTGCTTCAAGCTTAGAATACTCGTTGGTGTTTCTTCACCAGGAGTCCCTTTTTCGAGAAGAAGTAGCGCTGGGCGGATTTTGATACCGTTGAAAACGTCGATCTCGTCTTCCAGTTGGATTACTCCACGAACACGGAACTCTTGAAGAAGGAATCGTTTCAGGTCTCGTCCGAACTCCGTATCTAGGAATTTTGATGGCACAATAGCAGCTAGCCGGCCACCCTGATCTAGGAATTGTGCGGCGTGAGCGAGAAAATATCCATATAGGGGTGTTCGAGAGGATAGTTCATAGCCAGATTCTGCTGTAATAGTGCTATTGAGTCGTTCTTTCTGTTCGTCTTCAACAGCTTGGTGACGGGAATACGGTGGATTCGCAATGACACCGTCGACTGTTATTGTCTGATAACTGTTATCCTCGTACGATCGAGGAGAATATTCGATGAAATCCGATTGACTGAGTTCCGCACTCCCCTTTCCATCGACAAGTTTCAAAGTTACCGCAGCCATCGAGATTGCAGTTTCATCAATATCTACGCCAGTGATATCAGCGATCGGCTCTGTTGCTCCCTTCTTGATTTTCTGTTTCAAAACCTGTGAAGAAAGCTGCCCAGCACCGATTCCTGGATCGAGAACCGTATCGCCGGGATTTTTGACGACCCAAGAGGCTAGAAACTGACCGATATATTCCGGTGTTGCAAACTGGCCTAGATCGCGTCGAGCATTTTGTGATACGAGTGATTCATAGATCTTCGCTAGGCCAGTTGCTGGGTCGTTATACGCTCTGATGGGTGGGTGTAGAGCAAGGAGAACATGATCAAGCCATGTTGGTACTGGTGAGATAATCTCATCAACTGTAGCCGTTTCAAAGCCGGAGTCACCAGTAGCTTGGAGTGCGTCAGAAAATTGTGTTCGCCATGCGCTATCCAATGTGAGCGGAGAGAGGCAACCCCTATACTCAGGTCGGTGAAGTTGGTACAGAAGACTTCGAAGCAACCGCCGATATACAGCTATCCGATACGCGTATTCTGACCTTGCTACCTCTTCGGGGAGGCTGCGGCTGTCTAGCCAGCCAACGACATCATCCGAAAAGGAAGACGTGTCACACTCTGACTCAACGCGAGCTGCAAGTTCAGCCACTACCTCCGTAATCACCTCAACAAACTCTTCCTCACTAGGATAATCTCCTGGTGCAGTGGGTACATCTCCGCCGTTACTGAGTTCCCAAGTGTGATCTCTTCCTTTTTTTTGCCTCGATATCATCCCCAATTCAGCTAAACGGAGAAGTCGTCGCCGTGTTGTCGAATAACTACACGACAAGTGGGAATTGATTTCTTTTGTCGAGAGCTGGCCTTCGTGGCCGAGGAGAACCAGGACGCTTGCAGACGTGTGCGAAGTTACGCACATGTCAATCTGGACCTCCCGGGATTTCGCCATACGACACCCCAATACGCGGTAGGTCTTGGGGCTTGTGGAAAACAAAAATCTTGGTCTGGTGTCTCATAACACAATTAATTGGCGCTACTCAAAGTCCACGTCTGTCATCAGTAAATTTCCTAGAAACGCGGATGAGTAACTGCTTACTGTTCAATATCCGTTGCGTCAATCTCGCCTGCGAGGTACTCACGACCGAGATCAGTTAGTTGGTAGTATCCGTCATTATCCTTCTCTAAGAGCCCCTTCTCGGCCAGTTCTGGTAGCCGTCCTCGAACAGTAGAATACCCGATGTCGTGACCGTGTCGATTTAAATTCCGGTAGAGAGGTTTCGGGGCAAGTTCTAGGTCGTGGTCGTTGAGGAACTCTAAGATGACTAGGTCAGTCATCGTCATCCACCCCGGAGTAGGCCGCATTTTCGCAACCTCGTATGGGAACTCTGTTAGTTATACGGGGTGTGTTCTTTGAAGAGCCTATATAAGCCATAACTTAGCTTGTATGAGCTAACTTTTAATACCCCCGAACCCACACCCTACGCTTACGGACCCACTCGGCCGTCGTCGACGACGCGCCGTGCCTGAAAAGGACGCGGGCCGCGCTGCTGGAACAGCCGGCCCGTGTGGGGTTCCGTGCCTGAGCACGAAACCCATGTACGCCGAATCCACGCGGGGGCTTGAAAATCCCGTCCGAGACGCGGCACCGACTCTGACTGACGAGTATCCGGCAGCGCTCACGACGCTCGTCCGCGCCGACCGCGCGAGCCACGATGTCGCTCAGACTACGCTCCGCGAGTTCCGCGGCGAGGTGGACCTGTACCCCGACCGATGAGCGACGCGAGCGCCACGTCCGGAACACCATCCCGAACCGCGAAAACCCGGACACACCGCCGAGGTCGCGACCATCCGGAACCATTCGGAACCGGCCGGGACACACTAAACCGCGCATCGGGCCGACTCCGACGCATGGCGACCCATGACGCCGCGACCAGCACCGCACGCGATGACCGACCGATGCCGTCTGAAGCCACTTCCATGAGCGACGCCCACACCCAGTCGACCGACGAGCCGAACCGTGACGAGACGACCGACGACGAGCCCACCCGCGACGACACCGCTTGGTACGACCTGCTCGGGTTCCAGCGCGACCTCCTCCTCGTCGCCGCCGAGGTCGAAGGCGAGGAACTGCCGAAGGGCCTGACGCTGAAGGAGCGCCTCGAAGCGCGCTACTCCGGCCCGATCAACCACGGCCGCCTGTACAGCAACCTCGGCGACCTCGAAGACGAGGGGCTGATCGAGAGCGAACGGTTCGACGGCCGGACGAACGCCTACCGCGTCACCGACCGCGCCCGCGAGCTGCTCGCCGGGCGCCGCGACGCGATCGACGCCGCCCTCGACGCAGGGGGTGAGGAATCGTGAGTCCGACCGTTGAGGTCGAAGTGCGACGCAATCGCCACGGGTCCGTGCTGGCGTACGCGGAGCGCGACCGGGCGGCCCGACTCCTCGCCGACCACCGGAGCGTGCTCCAGTCGCTCTACGCGCTTGTGGACCGCCGTCACGGCGCCGACGGCGAGACCGTCGCGCACCTCACCGTTCGCGAGGACAGTCGCGTCGTCGAGGAACTCGACCTTCGCGATCGGTTCCGGCGCGACCTCGACGCCGACCGCGCGATCTCGCTCGTCGAGGACCTCCGCTACCACGCCGGGGAGCGCGAACTCGTAACCGACGGCGGTATCGATCAGCCCTGGAGTACCGACGACGAACCCGAACGCGGTTTCGGCAGCAGGAAAGGGGAAACACGCAGGTGCGTGCCTCTGACACGGTGCGCCGATCACACCGAGAGATCCCAAGGGCTAGACGCGGAAATGTTTGCTGGAAACCGTCGGCTGGTTGCCGACGGCGGTCGCGACCGCGATGACGACCTCGCCCGTATCGCGGACGCCCTCGAACTCCGGAACGCGCTCCTCCTCCAACTGGTTCAGGACCGGCGCCGGGACGCCGCGCGAAACGATCCGAACCCGGACCGCAGCGCGCCGTCGGACCGCGCTACCGCGACCGACGTGGTCGACGCGTACGGCGACCTCTACGGGGGATCGGTCGCCGGGTGGGAGTTCGACCCGGTGAGCGACCGTATCGAGGAAATGGGTGACGACCGATGAGCCGGAAGCCGTCTTCGCCGCCTGCGAACCCGTCGGACCTCTCGCCGCGGGAGGCGCGCGACCGGTTCCTGGAGAAGCGCTCGATGGAGAACTCAGACAAGACGATCCGGAGCTACGACAACCGCCTCACGCGCTGGGTTCACTGGTGCGAGGAGCGCGGCGTCGAGCGCGTCGGCGACCTCTCCGGCTGGCTGTTCGACGAGTACGAGCGCCACCTCCGCGCCGAGGACAACGCCCCGGCGACGGTGAATGGGAAGATGACCGCCGTCTCGCAGGTCGTCCAGTACCTCGCGACGATCGAGGCCGTCGACGAGGACCTCCCGGAGAAGGTCCACGTCCCGAAGCTCACGCGGTCACAGGAGACGAGCGACACGATGCTCGACACCGAGGACGCGAAGCAGCTCCTCGCGTTCTACCGGAACGACCCGGCCCGCTTCGGCACCCCGCCGCACGCGGTCCTCGAAGTGTTCTGGAACACGGGCTGCCGGCTCGGCGCCGTCGTCGGCCTCGATCTCGGTGACTACGACCCGGAGAACGGCTATCTCGACTTCAACCACCGGCCGGAGTCCGGGACGCCCCTGAAGAACAACGAGGAGGGCGAGCGCGTCGTGCGCATCTCGGAGCCGGTCGTCGACGCGCTCGACACGTACATCGCCCGGGAGCGCTCGGACAAGCGCGACGAGCACGGCCGCGAGCCGCTGTTCGCGGGCCGACAGGGCCGCGTCACGGACACGACGATCCGCTCGTGGACCTATCAGGGGACACAGCCCTGCCTCTACATGAAGTGCCCACACGGGCGCCGTCGCCGGAGCTGTAAGTTCACGGAGCGCTCGCACGCCTCGAAGTGTCCCTCGTCGCGGGCACCCCACCACATCCGGACGGGCTCGCTCACGTGGCACTGCGACCGCGGCCTCCCGATCGAAGTGATCAGCGAGCGCGTCGACGCTGACCCGGACACGATCAAGCGCTACTACGACAAGGCGGACCGGCATCGGAAAATGGCAGAACGCCGAGAGGAGTACACCGCGGACCTCGATATCGCCGGGATCGGCGAGGAGGACGACGACTCATGACAACGACACCGAACGCGGCCGTCTCAACGTACCGACATAGGGGTAATCGCGAGTTTGGTTCGTCCCTCCGGCCCCATACCCTTGCTTCAGAGGTCCCAGTCGGCGGACTACAGTAGCTCGCTGAGTCCGTGCTTGGGAGCCGGCGTATACACGATACATATAGGAGCAGATGTTGGCAATATAGCTCATGGACGATGTCACCGTTGTCGTTCCGGCCTACGACGAGGCGGGTCGGATAGGGCCGGTCGTTCGTGATCTCGTCGACGAGTATGCCGTGCTGGTCGTGGACGACGGCTCGACGGACGCCACGGCGGCGGAGGCCGAGGACGCGGGAGCGGACGTCGTTCGACAGCCGGAGAACGCGGGCTATATCCGCGCGCTGAAACGCGGGTTCCGAGAGGCGACGTCCGAGATCGTCGTCACGTTCGACGCCGACGGCGAACACCGTCCCGAAGACGTCGACCGTCTCGTTCGACCGGTCAGAGACGGCAAGTTGGATCTGGTTCTCGGTGCCAGATCGACCATTCCGCGCCCCTCGGAACGGCTACTCAACGAACTGGCGCGGTTGAAGATCGACGTGCGGGACTCGGGTACGGGGTTCCGCGCGCTCCGTCGCGAACTGGCCGTGTCGCTCGATCTCGACACGGCCTGTACCTGTGGGACGTTCGTGTTAGAGGCGGCCGCCAACGGGGCGAGGATCGGAGAGGTTCCCGCAGAGACGCGCTCGATTCAGAAACCGCGCGGGATCGCTTGGAAACACGGCAGACAGCTCTTCCACGTGCTGCGGTACCTGATGCTTGCCCCACGTCGGTCGTAGGCGCTGGACGCAGTCGCGATACGTATCGGGGACGTTGTGTCTGGATCCCTACGCGTCGACGAACGGGTTCGAGAGCTTCTCGCCCCTTCTTGTGGGCGCCGTGGTGCCTGTCCCCGACGGCAGATCGCGCTCACCGAGGCCGACGGGAGTGATCGGTCGAGACGGCTTCGACGGGTATCGACCTCGTCTCGCGAAGCGTCGGCAAAGTTCCGGTCAGCGGCGAGCCACGATCCGCCCGGCGAGCAAGCCGACGAGCGCGATCATGCCCGCCATCGCGAGGTAGATCGCCAGTCCGATCGCCTCGCCGTTCGCCCCGTTCAGGCCCGCCAGTCCTAGGAACACGACGGCGATGACGGCGTGAAGCGTGAACACGCCAGACGGGGCGTTCGCGCCGAGATCGAATCCGAGGTCCATACCCTCGCTTCGGCCACCGTCGGAAAAAGTCGTCCGGTCGGTCGCGCGCCATCGACGCGCTCGCCGCCGACGGGGCCGCCACACTAAACCGACACCGACCCGAGGGGTAGCCCGATGACCGACGCCCGCTCCCGACGCGAGTGGCTCGCCGCGGTCGGCGCAGCGACGACCACCGCCGCGGCCGGCTGTGCCTCGCTCGACAACCCGCCCGTGGACGAGCCCCGCGAGGCCCCGAACGTAGACCCCGGCGCGGGGGACGCGACGCGACAGACGATACCTCCGGGCGTGGCGCAGTTCCGCGGCTCGCTGGAGCGGTGGGGGTACTACCCGGACGAGACGGTGCCCGACGCGGTCGAAGAGGCGTGGCGGATCCCGGCGGTCAACACCGGCGACCACAGCGCGGCGAAGGCGAGCGCGGTGCCGACCCCGGACGGCGGCGTCGTCCTCTCGGGCGACACGGGGGACCTCCTCGCGATAACGACCGACGGGGACGTTCGCTGGCGCGGCGAGACCGACGCGGGAGGGCGCGGGATCCACGGGACGCCCGCGGTCGCGGACGGTCGCGCCTACGTAGGCGCGTACGACGGCGTCCTCTACGCGTTCGCGCTCGACTCCGGCGACCTGGAGTGGTCGACCGACCTCGGCGGCTCGATCGGGTCGAGCCCGCTGTACCTCGACGGGGAGCTGTACGTCTCGGTGGAGTTTCCAAACCCCGAAGGGCGGCTGTTCGCGGTCGACGCGGCGACGGGCGACGTGACGTGGGAGGAACCCGACCACCGTCCCACCGACCACCCCCACTCCTCGCCCGCGGTCTCGCTCGCCGCCGGCCGGATGGTGTGCGGGTCGAACGACGGCTACTGCTACTGTTGGAGCTTCCCGGAGCTGGAGTTCCAGTGGCGCTTCGCGACCGACCCGCCCGCGTCCAACGACGGCGAGATCAAGGGCCCGATCGCGACGTACGACGGCGCCGCCTTCTTCGGCTCGTGGGACTTCAACGTGTACCGCGTGGACCTGGAGACGGGCGAGGAGGACTGGCGCTTCGAGACGGGCGACCTCTCGATGACGGGGCCCGCGATCGACCCCGAGCGCGACGTGGTGTACATGGGCAGTCACGACGACCACCTGTACGCGCTCGACGCGGCGACGGGGGACGTGGAGTGGCGCTTCCGGACCGGCCGCCCGCTCACCGGCTGCGCGACGGTCGCCGGCGACCGCGTGCTGACGGGGTCGAAGGACGGCACGCTCTACGCGCTGGAGGCCGACTCCGGTGACGAGGTGTGGCGCGTCGACCACGACGGCTGGATCACCAGCGCCCCCCGCGTCGTCGACGGGGAGATTTACTACGCCGAGCGCGCCCCCGACCCGGACGGGGGAGACACCGACGGCGGCGGGTACAAGCTCGTCGCCGCGGAGTGAGCGGCGTGGCTGCGGTGGAGGACCGCCGAGACCGCTCACGGCCGCGGTCGATCGGGTAGCTCGAACACCTCCTCGATTCGGGCGTCGAACTCTCGCGCGATCCGCCACGCGAGCTCCAGGGAGGGGTTGTACTCCCCCTTCTCGACGTAGAGGACCGTCTGCCGGGTCACGTCGACGCGGTCGGCGAGTTCGGCCTGCGTCAGCCCCGCTTCTTCGCGGAGCTCCCGGATACGCGTCTCGAACTCCACGGTTACGCCTCCACGCCCCGCCGTCGGACCCAAGCCCGCGTGCCGTGGGCGACGGAGGAGACGCAGATCGCGACGGCGGCCCACACCACCACGACGCGGGCCTGCGCGTAGGCGGTCGCCGCGACGCCGGCGAGTCCGCCCGTCGCCTCCAGAGCGGACCCGAGGAGGAAGACGGCGAGCGCGGCCCCGAACAGCAGCATCACGGCGCGGCTCGCGGCGGTCCGCGTGATCTCGCGGGTGCGCTCGTCGATCGGCGTGTGACCGACGCGGTCGGCGAGCGTCCGGCTGACCGGGAAGAACGCGACGAACAGCACCGCGCCGCCCGCGATGAGCGGGGCCGATTCGCGGGCCAGTCCGAGGTTGAGGGTCAGTACCGTCACGAGCATGTGAACGGCTCGTCCGATGCGGTATCGCGTCTGAGGTCGCATGGAGTGGTCACCTCTAGATGTAAATTCGATCTAACGTTATATATTTCTTACTCTACTAACCGGCGCGAGACCCGTTCCTCGCGAGAATTGCGTCAAATATCGGGCAGCGGGCCGTCGGTAAGGAGATCACGAGCCCGCTATCGACGGCGGGGGCTGTCGTGGTTCAGCCCGCAAGGCAGGTCGTACTCGAAGGAACCAGCGGTGAGATGGAACCTGCGAACTCCCGAAGACGTGGACCTACCCCTCAGTGAGGAAAGCCCACGAGTGTAGTCGTGGGAGAAGTCACAACACGTCGCCGATCCGGACCGGTTCGCCGTCGAGTTCCGGGTCCTCGGCGACGATCGTCAGGACCTCGTGGTCGGTGACGTCCCGGTACGACTTCCCGGTGGCCTCCTCGATCAGCGTCTTCTCCAGTTCGAACTCGGTCCCCTCGTAGACGACGTCGACCCCGCGGTCGGTGAACGTCAGTTCGGTACGCATGCGCTCAGATACTCGACGAGAGGGGATAAGCGGCACGAACACAGGGAGTCGGCGGTTTCGAGGTGTATCACGAGACCTGCCCGCGGCGGGTCGGCCGTGGGTCCGGGTCAGATCGCGTTACAGGCGGTGTCGTGGCCGGACTCGCAGAGTCGTTCGAGCGTCTCGCAGGCCTGTTCGTTCCCGTTCGCGCAGAGGCGGCGAGCGAGCGCGACCGTCGCGGCCGAAGTGGAATCGGCGCTCGCGTCCTCGCCGTCGCTATCTTCCGAGTCGGCGGCGGCGAGCCGATCGGGACCGCGCGTCCGTTTCCGGCGGCTGCTCCGCGTCGAACGGCTAGATCGGTTCGATAGTTTGTGCCTCCGTGGCATAGAGTAACACACGCCGCGGAAACAGATAAATCCGAATCGGGTGTGCGAACTGTACGCACATCGGCCACGGCCGGTCGGCGGCGAGTCGCGTCGAAGCGTGACAGGAGAGGGGCAGTTCAGTCGTCGTCCTCGTCGCGCATCTCGGAGAGGCGGCCGACGAGGTCGTCGGTGTCGGCGTCGCCCTCGATGGAGACCTCACCGTCGTGGTCGTTCTCGTGGACGTTCACCGCGTCGTCCTCGTCGGTATCGACGTCCTGATCCTTCTGTTCGCTCTCGTCGTACGATCCGAATCCCATACCTGTCCGTTTGGCGGCGCACTGAAAAGCACCGCGACCGCGATCCCGTGCGAGAGCGATTCACTCGCGTCCGACGTTCGTCCGACGCCCCGTACCGTTTATACGCGCGGGGCGACTGCTCCCGGTGTGTCGCTGCGAGGAGGCGGCCCGATAGAGGAGCTCGCGATCCCCTCGGGGACGACCGTCGAGGAGCACGACGTCGTCGTCGACGGCGACGTGCTCGTGGGCGGCCAGTCGACCGTCGAGCTCGGCGTCCGCGGCCGCAACGTCGCGATCGGCGAGCGCGTCAGCGTCGGCGACGACATCGAGGCCGAGGGAGACTGCCGGCTCGACACCTGGTGTTCCGTCGACGGCAACGTGTTGGTCGGCGAGGACGCGTACCTCGGCGAGCGGGTCACCGTCACCGGGCGCCTGATGGTGTCGGGCGACCTCGACATCGGTGACGACGTGACGATCGAGGAGGGGTTCGAGGCCAACGGCTGGATCGTCATCCGCAACCCGGTACCGACGATCGTCTTCTACTTCATCGTCCTCTCGCAGCTGCTGCGCGTCGGCGAGACCGACGCGGCCGACGAACTTGCCGAGGCGCTCGCCGACGGCGACGACGTCCGCGACCCACTCTTGATCCCGCGGAGCGCCGAGATCGCCGACGACGCGTGGCGCGTGTCGACGCCGGCGACCGTGGGCGACGACTGCCGGCTCCACGGCAACCTCCGCGCGGCGTCGATCCGCGTCGGGGAGCGCAACGAGGTGTTCGGCTCGCTGCGCGCCCGCGAGGACATCACCGTGGGCGCGGAGACGGTCATTCACGGCGACGTGACGACCCGGGGCGGAACCGTGACCGTCGAGGCCGGCGCGCGCGTCCTCGGCGACGTCTCCGCCGGCGACCTCGTGGTGTACGACGGCGCGGAGATACAGGGCACGCTCCGGGCGCGCGGCGAGATGAAGTTGGTACAGCGGACGGGCCCCGAGACCGTGGCGGACGAAGTCGAGGAAGGAGGAGGAGCCGAAGCCGGAGGGTCAGACGGAGTCGACAGCGAGGAGCCGGACGGAGTCGACAGTGAGGAGTCGGACGGAGTCGGAGATGACGACGCCGATCCAGGCGACGGGCCCGAGAACGAGACGACGGAGTCCGCGCGCGAGGATGACGCCCCCGAGACAGACGGCGAGTCCGACGCCGAGGGGACCGCAGCGGTGACCGCCGACGCCGGGGCGGCGACGGAGGGGGTCGAGTCAGAGAACGACTCCTGACCGGGAGAGAACGTCTTCGGCCAGTACCCGCCGATCCCAGAACAGCTGTATCGAAGCCTGAAGAGACACATTAACGCAGATGAGCCGCCAGTTCGGCGGACGTTTAACCCGATTTTAGCCGTTTTAATTTCACAAAGTATCTGAACGGACACAAGGCACTTACAACGGCCGCCGAAACGGCCGAGTGCGACATGAGCCGATCACTGACGGCGACCCGCCGCGCGACGCTGGCGGGGCTGGGCGCGATCGTCGCATCGGGAAGCGTGACAAGCGTAGCCGCGGCCGCGGAGAGGGACTGGACCGTCGAGGCGACCGAGACGGACAGCACGCTTCACGACGTGGTGTCGGCGAACGCCGGTCGCTTCGCGGTCGGGGGCGGCGGCGTGCTCACCGCGCCCGCCGAGGAGGGTTGGCTGACGCTCCGCGACGGCGGCCCGACCGGAAACGGGAACAACCTCTACGGCGCGTCGGTCACCGACGACGGCGAGCGCGTCTGGTTCGTCGGCGCGAGCGGCGCCATCGGCGAGTACATCCCCGCGACGGACACGCTCGTTGACCGCTCCGCGCCGATGGACAACACGAACAACTACAACGACGTCGCGGTCACCGGCGCCGCCGGCGAGGCGAACGTGTACGTCGCCGGCGACTCGGGGAAGATCTACTACAGCTTCGAGAACGGCGCGACGGGGACGTGGGACTACGTCACGCCCGGGAGCGGCTCGGCGCTCCCCGCGATCGACTTCCACGCCCCCCGAGGCGGACACGCGATCGATACGAACGGGCGCGTGTTCGCCACCGACGACGGCGTCACGTGGAACGCGATCGGCATCGAGGACGCGAACGTGACGTTCTACGGCCTCGACAGCGACGCCCCCGACGACGTCGCCGTCTCCGGCGGCAACGGGACGCTCCTGACGTACGACGGCGCGAACTGGACGCCCGACGCCCTCGGCGACGCCGACCTCGTCGACGTCGAGGCCGACGGCGAGGCCGGCTACGTCGTCGGCAGCGGCGGGGTCGTCCAGGAGCTCACCGCCGACGACCGGATCGTCCTCGACACGCCGACCGGCGAGAACCTGAACGCGGTCGACGTCGACGGCGACGCGGTCGTCGTCGGATCCAGCGGCACCGTCCTGCGTCGGTAACGGCCTCGGCGACGGCCACTCGATCGGTCCATACCCGCCGAGCTATCGGATCCCCCTCAGTCGCCGTCTCCGTCCGGGGCGGCGACGAACACTTCATCGTCGAGGGCCTCGCAGACCGCGTCTGCGAGCGCCCGGAGGTTCACGGTGTCCTCGCGGTTGTACGAGACGAGCGTCTCCAGCGCTTCCTCGTCGCCGCGCTCGTACTCACGCCAGAGGCGCACCGCGTCGCGGCCGGAGATGTCCGGGCGGTCGCGGTCGATCCCGAGTTCCTTCTCGATCGGTTTCAACCCGCCCGAGAGGCCGATCCGCTTTGCCGGGTACATCAGGTCGAGGTGGGGCGTGTCGATGTCGACGTCGAAGGAGGTCTCGAGGAAGGGGACGTCGAAGCGCGCGCCGTTGAACGTCGCGAGCAGGCTCGCGTCCGCGAACTGCTCCCGGAGCCGGCGCGCGGTGAGGTCCTCGCCCGCGACGAGCGTCGTCGTCTCGCCGCCCTGATGGAAGCTGACCGTCGTCACGCGGTCGCGGCGTTCGTCGAGGCCGGTGGTCTCGATGTCGAAGAAGCAGGTCTCCTCGCGGAAGTTCTCGTAGAGCCGCCAGCGCTCGCCGGAGGGGAACTCGCGGTCGAAGTAGGCCGCGTCGCCGTCGTCGAGCCGCGTCAGCGCCTCCGCGATGAACGACTCGATCCGGTCCGCGGTCGTCGTCCCGACGCCCGCGACGTCGACCCCGGGGTCGAACGCCTCCCACGTGGTGACGCCCCGCCCCCAGAGGCGTCGTTCGGTCGTCTCGCCCACCCCCTCGACGGGGATGAAGCTGTTCTCGATGCGCATGTCCGTTCCGGCGCGACGCGTAGCTAAAAAGCCGACGGGAGCGGGCGGGCGGCCCCGACCGACGAAGAGCTAACACGGTCCAGGCCCGAGGGCCGTGCGTGATCGAGCGAGCGAACCGACGGGAGGGCGAGGCGCGAGCGCCGCGATGACACGGACAGACCCAGACGATGTCACGCTGATCGGGCATCGCGCCTGCGCCGACCAGTACCCGGAGAACACGGTCGGAGCGATCGAGCGCGCGTCACCGCGCGTCGACGCCGTCGAGCTCGACGTGCGACGGTGTGCGAGCGGCGAACTCGTCGTCGTCCACGACGCGGATCTCGGCCGACTGACCGACGCGTCCGGACCCGTCGCGGATGCCGACTGGAGCGAACTCCGCGAACTGACGGTCCTCGGCTCCGAGGAGTCGATCCCGCGGCTCGACGGCGCGCTCGACGCCGCGCCCGACGACCTCACCGTCAACGTCGAGGTCAAGGAGCCGGCCGTCGCGGGCGACGCGCTCGACGCGGCCCGGCGGGCGGCGAACGAAGTACTGTTCTCGTCGTTTCACCCTCGGGCGCTCGCGGCGCTGCGGGACCGCGACCCCGAGACTGCGCGCGCGCTGCTCGTCGCGGGCGGGGACGCCGAGCGCGCGGTCGAGGCGGCGACCGACCTCGGCTGCGTCGCGGTCCACCCCCCGATCGACGTCGCGACCGAGCCGGGGTTCGTCGATGCGGTACACGAGGCCGGGCTGCGGGTGAACGCGTGGACCGCGACAGACCGCGACGAGGTCGAGCGGCTCCTCGGAGCCGGCGTCGACGGGATCATCGCCGACCGGTGGGACCTGCTCCCGGAGCCGGGGCGGTCGTCGCGGGACTAAGTAGCTCCCGCTCCAACGCGACGATATGTGCGGCCGCTACACCCTCTTCACCCCCACCGCCGACCTCGAAGCGCGGTTCGACGCCGACTTCGGCGACCGTGAGCCGAGCTACAACTGCGCGCCCGGGCAGTCGCTACCGGTGATCGCGGACCGGGATCCCGGCAAGACGACCCGGATGGAGTGGGGGCTGACCCCGTCGTGGGCGGACGAGTCGTTCGACCTCATCAACGCCCGCGCGGAGACCGTGCGGGAGAAGCGGAGCTTCGCCGACGCCTTCGAGCGCCGGCGCTGTCTCGTCCCCGCCGACGGCTTCTACGAGTGGGTCGGCGGCGACCGCGGCGGCGGGAAGACCCCCTACCGCGTCGCGTTCGACGACGACCGCCCGTTCGCGATGGCGGGGATCTACGAGCGGTGGGAGCCGCCGACGCCGGAGACGACCCAAACGGGGCTCGGCGCGTTCGGCGGCTCCCACCGCTCGTAGAT
>NZ_SGTY01000034.1:0-16850 GCF_005435095.1 Halorubrum sp. CGM5_25_10-8B
TTTGGGAAATAGAACGACGAACATCCTCGTTTGCGAATAGTTTTAGCAATGTCGCACTCGAGACAGCTCAAAATTGGCTCGAAGCCGTTGCTGTCTACCACAATTCACGCCAAACTTAACGCGACCGTACGTTGGGGTGGTCAGTATGGCTGCCAGACGTATACTACGATACCGTATAGTATGCCGGAGAAGGCACCGTAAGAGATAGCCTCCACTGGCGCGTCTCCTAGAAGGAATGAAACGGCTGAGACTGTAACGATCCAGAGAAGACCGTGAAGGAAAGCGGTTCGTTGTCGCTCAGTCGTGGGCAAAAGACTGCTCGGCAGGCGCTGCTTGGAAGGCATAAATGATCGTGGAGCAGGGATCTCCTTGAGTCTAAGCACACAATACGACAGGGCCGCTGGCGGTGGAGGGCCGATACACAGGGTGAGTGGCGGCCAGTGAACGCCAAAGCGGGGGAGGGGGAGGTGATGAGAGATCCCACCAACTGTGCCACGGCGATGGGACGAGCTCAACAGTCGGATACTTGTTGTCGGCCGCCTCCGACCGGCGGCTACGTGAACCATATAGCCCTCGAAACATCAACCCATCAGCAGTGTTTCACGCCGCGAAACAACAACGCTTCTCGTCAAGAATGTCGATGATCCGTTGGTGTGTCTCGTGGAAGCGAAAGCAGCAAACCGCAAATTAGTGCGAGTTTCGAAACAAGACGCTACAGGCGATGTCCGGCAATGCTTCGAAAATATACCTTTTGGCTCTGCTGAAATTCTCAGCAGGTGAGATATTCTGGCCCGGTTGTGGTCAATACAGGAGATTATATAGTCTCAACCAATTCAGCAACTGATTCGACGACATCGTCCGGGCGGTACGCGAACTCTGTGAGTTCGTCACGACTAGTCGACCCAGTGAGTACGAGGTACGTAGTCAGGCCAGCCTCGATGCCGGCCACGACATCGGTGTCCATGCGATCCCCTACCATCGCCGTCGATTCGGAGTGCGCGCCGATCCGATTGAGGCCACTCCGGATCATCACTGGATTGGGTTTGCCAACGAAGTACGGCTCTTGCCCAGTGGCTTCCGTAAGGAGCGCAGCAACGGAGCCGGTAGCCGGGAGTGGGCCCTCAGGTGAGGGTCCGGTAGCGTCCGGGTTCGTTGCGACAAACCGCGCGCCCTGATCAATCAGTTGGACGGCCTGTGTGATATTCTGGAACGAATACGTGCGGCTCTCCCCGAGAACGACGAAATCTGGGTCAGTATCGGTCAGCGTGTAGCCCACCTTATGGAGCGCTGTCTTCAGTCCAGCCTCACCGATAACGTAGGCGGACGCATCTGGGACTTGATTTGACAAAAACTGTGCCGTGGCCACGGCCGAGGTCCAAATCCGCTCCTCTGGAACATCAATACCCACATCCGCAAGACGGGCAGACAGATCGCGACGCGTGTAAATTGAGTTGTTCGTGAGCACGAGAAACTCCTTGTCCTGCTCTTGAAGCCGGCCGATGAACTCTTTCGCCCCCGGGAGAGCAACCTCCTCATGTATCAGCACTCCATCCATATCAAGGAGCCACGTGCTGGGTTGGTCTTGTGTATGAGACATAGGAAGAAGTTATCAGAACTGTGTTCGCCGTGGACTTGAAAGTTTACACGCTGTCGAGGCGAATGCCACGGGGCTTGACCCCGTGGATGAAGCCGACACTCCGTGACACAAGCCATTAACTAGCAATACAGCGTTGACATCCTCCTCCGCGTGAACGCGGAGGAATCCCGACCGCAGTTGGGATATTAGGGTTTACAGTCCACCACCTCTCGTTGCGGTTGGAATCCGCAGGAGAGGTCATACAGGTGGACTGCTGGCTGTGCCAACCAGCCGGTACTCTTATCTCCACCCAAATCGGGCGCAGACTCGGAGTTACTTTCGTTGATGTCGAGACGGATGTTCTCCGCCCCATTCACGTCCGCATTATACGCAGCATCACAGTCCTCACACACATACAGGCCGCGTTCGACACGCTGACTCTCGTCTTCTCTCCCACAAACGCAACACGTCTTACTCGTGTCGCGCTCGGACACTTCCACGACTTCGATTCCCTTGACCTTCGCCTTGTATTCGAGAATCGAGGTGAAGCGGTCAAACGCCCACCCGTGCAAATCGAGGTTGCCATGTTTGCCCCAGTTCTTCGAGTTGCCGTTCTCGTTCTCGCGTACACCTTCCAAGTCCCCGATGTTGATGCGACCCACACCACGCTCGATACATTTCTCCACGATGTGTTTGGCGAGACTGTGGAAGAGATGGGTACGGCGTTCCGACCATTTGTGATGGAGTCGCGTGGCCCTGTCGCCACTGCTGTCGTCGCAGTTGGCGATCTCCTTCGGGAAGTAGTAGCCGTCCTGCTTCAGGCGGTTGCCGGGGTAGAGGTCAGCGTCCTCGGTACTGTATGCGACGGCGGCGAAGTTGCTGATGCCGAGGTCAATACCCGCTGTCTCGTTGCCGGGAGCGTCGGGGGTCTCGATCTCGTCCTTACAGACGAGGTGTAACTCCCATCGCTCCTTCGATTGGTCGTAGACAGCGCGAACCTGTTGTAGGTTCTCAACCGTGACGCCGGGGCGTGTCTCGTACTCGACGAGGATGTATTCCCGCGCTCGGGGGTGTTCTTTGTGATTCGCGCCTTTTGACAGGCGAACGCGGTTGTTCTTGGTGTCGTGACGGATGCCGTTCTGTTTCCACGTCACCGTCGAACGGGGGTGTTCTTCGTGGACGCGGCGACCCTCGTCGTCGTAGTAGTTCTCTTTGCGGTAGCCGGGCGGATTGTCTCGTTCATCGTCGGAGCCGTACCACGAGTTGAAGGCTTCAGCGAGTTCCTCTAGAACCCGCTGACTGGACTGGCTGTGTAGTCCTTTGTAGTTGGGATGGGTCTTCAACTCGTCTTTCAACTCCTCGTGGTCGGGAATCTCGCCCGTCTCCTCCCACACGCTGCGGGAGTGGTAGTTTGCGACGTTCCAGAGTTTGCTGGCACTCCACCCGTGCTGGTCGAGCGACTCCACGACCTGCGAGTGGTTGCGGATTGTCGCTTGATAGGTGCGATGGACTTCCAGCATCGTGGAACGCCTGTATAATCGCTTATACTCGTTCTCTTTGTAAATATTGGGATTGGACCGGATGAATATCCAGCGGTGCTATCGACGGTGGACTGTGGAATGGGTTGTCGGATTCATCCCGCGCCTAAAGGCGCGGGTATTCTCCTTGCTCCTTATAATCGAGGTACGGCGATGTGGTATGACTACCGCTTCCGCGCCTACCCTGACCGAACAGGTGTGACTGCGGAAGTGGAACGCCACATCGACATCCACCGCCAAGCATACAACCACACCCGCTACGAATACAGTGTCCTCGACACCGACGAGGACAACATCGGTTCGGCGTACCAACACCAGAAACGCCTCACCGAATGGAAGGACGAGTGGCCTGTGTTCTCCAAAGTCCACTCGAAGGCGTTACAGAAGACCGTCGAACGCTTCTACGACAATCTCTCGAACCTCTCCGAGAAGAAGCAGAACGGGCACAAGGTCGGGTGGCTCTACTGGAAGTCCCCAAGCGAGTACCAGAGTATGACGTATTCGCAGTCTGGCTTCGAACTCAAAAACACGAGTGGCCGGACTGCCACAATCTGGCTCTCCAAAATCGGTGACATCCCCATTCGATATCACCGTTCCATCCCCGACAACGCAGACATCAAAGAGGTGACGCTGAAGAAAGAGACGACGGGTGAGTGGTACGTCACGTTCGGCCTCGAAGTCGAAGACACCACGCTCCCCGAGAAACCCGCTGTAGACGACGTGGATGTTGAGGACTGCGTTGGCCTCGACCTCGGCATCCAGAACTACATCTACACGTCTGACGGCAACAGCGTGGACTGGCTTGACCTCTCCGACGAGTACGAACGCCTGCGTCGGGAGCAGCGCAATCTCTCCCGGAAAGAACACGGGAGCAACAACTGGGAGAAACAGCGCCGTGGGGTTGCCAAGATTAAGCGCAGAATCAAGCGGAGGGTTGAAGACTTCCAGCACAAGCTCACGACGTGGCTCGTCACGACGTATGACGCCGTGTTCGTGGAAGACTTGAACGTCTCGGGAATGCTTCAACAGCGTGGGAACGCTCGGAATAAGCAGGATGCCGCGTGGCGCAGATTCATCGAGATGCTGGAGTACAAGGGCGACCTGTACGGTACGCACGTCGTCCAAGTAGATCCTGCGGGGACGACCAAAGAGTGCGCTGAATGTGGTGTCGAGACGGACAAACCGTTGTGGGTGCGGGAACACAGTTGTCCGAGTTGCGGGTTCGAGGCGGATAGAGACGCGAATGCGTCGTACAACGTTCTTTTTCGCGGCCTTCAAGAGTTAGGTCTGGGACAGGCCGAATCGACGCCCGTGGAGACTGCGACCGCTGTGGAAACCGATGGAGGACAGTCTTTGTCGGTTCCTGTAAGTCGCGTCGTTGAAACGGGAAGCCTCGGGGCTTGACCCCGAGGCGGTTCACGACGCGCTTGACATCCTCCCACGGCTGAAGCCGGGGGATTCGTCCGCGTTTACGCGGAGGAGGATGTCAACTGTAGCGACGCCGGACACCCAGCGCCGGCGACGACAGTTTCTCCATGACAGAAAATTCGGGGCGAAAACCTCGCCTTTCAGGTCAGGGAGGATGTTAAGGTCGGTTTCGGTGATGAAGGATAGTGGACTACAGACCTGCGTTTCCGGCACTGAAACGCGACAGTACAATTTTGAATCAACCGCATCAGTACCTATCCGGATGCTGGGGGGGATACAATCGAAAGAGCTGGCACTGCTGGTTTGGTTGGTGGCGACGTTCGCTATTGGAACAGTGGTGTATTCGCCGTTGAATGGGCTTGCGCTCTCTGTGCCAACGACCTGGGGATTGTGGGCGCTGTTGATGTTGCGTGAGAGAGAATAGAACATTCGTAATCAGAGGAGGGCCCAGGATAACTTGCGTCGAATTTTTGAAGGAAGCTAGCCCAGATTCGTGTACACCCGTCGTGTCTGTGCGGCGACAACAACAAGACCAACACCGACGGCGGCGAAGACAATCGGGACTCCCAACGACGTGCCCCGAGCGGTGACGCCGGCAAAGTCAGCAACGAATCCACCGTTGAGCGGACCGATGTACCAAACTCCGAGATACAACGCTTCGAACAGCCGAGGCGATCCAGTCCATAACCCAGCAGCGAGTGCGAGCGACGGCGGGAAGATGACGAGACCCGTCACTCCGATGAGTGCGGTGGGGCCTCCTGTGGCCACAGCGATCGCAAACGCACCGGCCCCGACGACGATGGTGATTAAACAGCCGGCAATCCACTCGCCGACAAGCTGGCCAACCGGGTAGTCGGACGTGAGAACTTGAGGGCGAATCCCATGACGAGCGGTCTGTGAGCCGATCTGTGACCAAACGAAGAGTGGCCAGACCGCGACCAACGAGAGCAGCCCCCGGGCAGCTCCCTCAGTGCCACCACCAGTGAGGGCGATTCCAGCTGGCACGACCGCCAACAGCCCCGCACCGAGATACCACCAACGCGGTTGTCCACGCAGGAGACGACGAAGTTCCATCGTGAGGACACGCCGAAACCCGCCGGCACCACGACGGGTAACCGGAGGAATCGTGACATCATCACCAACAGGCGAAGGGGACACAGCCGGATCAGCCGTGTCTGTTGGAGTTTGTGGATTGGACGCTGTCTGTGTCGCAGTCTCAGGGGGAGTCTCGTCGAGCGGGAGGCGCCGACGTACCTTCTCCACTACCCCGCCGGTCGTCCGAAACCAATTAAACGGCAGTGTCGCGACAAGCGTTACGGCCAGTCCGACGGCGACGGTACCCAATCGCTGAGCGAAGAACCACGCCGGCCACGGGCCTCCCTCGTACCGGAACGTTTGCGCGTTGGATCCACCCGTTCCGAAGTTCGCGAAGCTACTCTCGAATCCCGGCACAGCGGCCTGTATTGATTCGAAGGTGAGATCGTACGCGAGGGTGAGCCCGACAATATCGAGCGCTTTCACAGTCGTCGGGACAGCGGCCGGGACTGCCGTTTCCGGACGCGCCGACTGTGCGGAGAGCAAGAAGATGGCCCCGAAAAAGTACGCTATCCGACCGAGGGTTCCAGCGAGCAGATTGATCGTGCCAAACAGCATCGCGACCGCGCCAACAAACACGGTAAGTGGAACGACCATCACAAAGACTGGCCAGCTGATGGCAATTGGGTCGGTGGCACCGACCCCGTAGATCGAGTGGTTGACGACCGCTGCGCCTGCGAGTACCGCTGCGGTGAGAACGCCGACGGCGGTGTTGCTCAGTAGTTTCCCGAGTAGGTACACCGGTTTACTGGTCTGTGAACTGGTTACCACCGGGAGGTGCCCGTGGCGGTCATCGCGTTCAAGCGACCCGCGAAGCACGTAGAATCCGGCCAGAAGCATGACCGCTGATCCGGCCATCCCAGCGTTGAGCCCGACGAGGTGAGAGGTCAGCGCGCCGTTGACGTTCGGCCCGTTGGAAACCGTATAGAAGACGCCAAACGAGCCCGAGTTGATCAGGTATCCGACATAGATGACAACGGCAAAAAAGATGAGTAGCTTTCGCGACCGAACACGAGCGATAATGTCAGTCCGAGCAATATGATAGGCTCGGCGGACGTCAGTTCGCATGCGTAACCGTTTGGAGATATGCGTCTTCGAGCGATGCGGTGACCTGCTCGGCGTCGGTGGTCGGCGGATCCTCCGCGACGAGCCGAACATCGACGCCGTCTGCCCGCTGGACGGTGTTACAGATGGGGAACTCTTGTCCGAGTTGCTCTAGCGTCGACTGGGAGACCCGGCATTCGTAGACATCGCCGTCAACGGACTTGATCAGCGACTCGGTTGGTGCGTGGGTGAGTAACTGCCCGTCTTCTAACACGGTAACCGTGTCAGCTGTCGCCTCAATGTCCGCGACGACGTGTGTCGAAAAAATCACGACGCGATCATCAGCGGTGTCAGCCAGCGCATTACGCATGCGAACGCGCTCCTCCGGATCGAGGCCGACGGTTGGTTCGTCGACGACCAACAGCTCGGGGTCGTTAAGCAACGCTTGTGCAATCCCTGCCCGCTGCCGCATACCACCAGAGAACGTGTCGAGGCGCCGATCACGCACGTCGGTGAGGTTCACGAGGTCGAGCAACGCTTCGATCCGCGCGCTCGCCGTTTCGGAATCAAGCCCCCGTAGCGCCGCCACGTACTCGAGATACTCCTCAAGCGTTAACGTCGGATAAGTGTCGAAATCCTGTGGCAGATATCCGAGTAGGCTTCGGACGACACCGGGCGATTCGCTCACCCGAGTTCCGTCCCAGTAGATCGCTCCTTCTGTCGGGGGCGTCACCGTCGTGAGCATGCGCATGAGAGTAGACTTCCCAGCACCGTTCGGACCGACGAGGCCGTGTACACCAGCACCGAGTCGAAGGGTAATGTCTCGAACCCCCCAAAGACCCTCTGAGTACTGCTTGCCGAGCGATTCTATCTCAAGTCGCATGTGTGCCCCAGAGTGTCGAGATGACATATACATGGGTCCGGTGTTTCTGGGCCAGTGACAGAGCCGGCATAGGTCAGCAAAGTCGCGAAATTGGTGTTTCACGTCCGGTAACGGTGACTCAACTTATTACGGACTGGATTTCCACCGTCTGTACATGCCCGCAAAAGAGGCTTACCGCGCTGCGCATCGCACAACCGACCACTCAGGAAACCCAGATACACGTCGGGTTAGTGGTGAGAGTCTGGTACTGAGGAGTTACGACGATAGTACCCACAATGTTCACGTCACAATCACCGACGACAACGGCGAAACCGCGTTCACTCGGACCGTCTCTGTCGGTCCACAAGACACCGTCAGCATCCAGACACGTCTCGAACGCGCAGTCTACCGAGTAGATGTCCGACTGGATAACGGTGTGGGTGACCGCGCAGACTGTCTTCTCGGCAGCGACCCGAATGAGTGTGCCAAGATCGAAACTGGAAACGGAGTGGTTAGTGTCGTTGAAGGCTATTTTTGATCGGCTGGTGTGCGCGGCGAAGAGCTACTGAGAGTTGAGAGTTAGTCTCGTTTTAGGGGGCAGATGGCTGACTCTGTATCGTCACCAGAACTGTGACTAACCCGTTGGTTTCCCCTGAACACACGAATAGCACCGGCAGTTAGCCCTATGGAATATTAGAGCAAAAATCCACGCAGCGGCTGATGAACCGATGCTAAGCCGTCGCGTTCTCTGGCGGCTCAGGCGGCTCGGGCGGCGTCGGGCCACCGGGCGGCATACCCCCACCCGGTGGAGTCCCGCCGCCCGGTCCGGTCGGCGGTCCGAACGACACGTCAGGCGCGTCACCGCTCACGAGGAAGTCAGCGAGGTTCCCGATGAAGACGCCGTTATCGGCGCGACGGGCGTTTTCGGGCGCGAAGAAACTCGAGTCTCCAACTACTGCGAGAGACTCGCTCCGTACTGCGACCGTGTATGAGCCAGACTCCCGAGTGGTCGAAAGACGCGACGTCTCCGCCGTGGTGAGCGTTGCTGAATCGTCAGCAGATCCAACGGACGCCGCGCCACGAAGGACGACCTGCTCAACCCCCTCAGTAAGCGGCGTCGACTCGGGCGGCTGTACGAGGACGCTGAGGTAGCCCGCGTCGTTGTGCTCCATGTCGTACACGTAGCCGGCGTCGCCGTAGACGCCGAACGGGGATCCGAAGTCGGTCAATGCCCCGGCGTTGCCTGGGTCACTCGCGACGAGGGTTCGGCCGCCCGCCTCAACGAACGAGTTGACGGCATCAGCATCTGGTCCCGAGAGTGCGCCGGGGGCGGTCGTCACGAACGCGTCCGCATCAGCGAGCAGCGACTGGAGCCGCTCACCGCTTCTGATTCCGCCGTAGAACCGAACCTCGTGGCCGTTCTCGATGAGTGTCGAGGTAAGCGGTGTGACGCCACGCCGGGCGCCACCGAGCGTCCCAATATCTGCCTCCGTGGGGGCATTACCGTCCTCAATCGGAAGCACGGGCAGCCCGCCACCGGCGCCAGTCGTACTGCTTCCGAGGTGGACGACGACCGTGTTCGACGGCTCGCCGCTCTCCATTTCGATGTCACCGCCCTCGCTGACGGTTTCCGGTTCGACGGAGTCGAGCCGCCAGTGGTCGTCTGTAACGGGCTCCGTATCCGGTGGGGCCGTATCTAAGAGGACGCCCCCGGCTGCGGCGACGCCGACAACAGCCAGGAATATGAGCGCGAATGCGCCGATTGCCGTTCGGAGATTAACGCTCATGCGGGCTCACCTCCGTTCGTCGCGCCGGTATCGTCGTGTTGCGTGCGGGCGTCGTCGGCGTTCGTCTCACTACTGAGTTGGTCCGTGGGCAGTCGTCCAGTGTAGCTTGTCATGACTATTTCCTCGCCGACAGTCTCGTCCCATGTTTGCGGTGCCACCGCGAGGATAAGATCGTCGTTGAGATCGCTTTCAGAGTCGTCGACAACGACGACAGTACTGTCGTCCTGTTGTAAGAGCGGAATGCCCCCCGGAACGCGATTCTCGGTACGACGCGTGTCGACCGCGTAGTCGTCAATACCGGCTTCAGTTGCGGCATCAGCGACTGCTCCATCGACAAAGCCAAATCGGTCCGCGAATCCGTTGGCAACGGCTTCGGTTCCGAGATAAGCATCGGCGTGCGCGATCGCTTCTCGGTCAAGCTCGATCTCTTCGCCGCGCTGTTCGATCACGTTCTCGATGAAGAGGTTGGCGAGCGTTTGTCGCCGCTCGCGTTGTGTGTCCGGATCGCTACCTCGTTTGTCAGGGCCGGTCGTACCCGCACTTGGCCCGTTTGGAGCCGGCGCGGCCCCCGCAACACCGACGCTACCGACCGCCTGCGCGGACGGAGCTACGTAGATGCGATCGGCAGGCGCAATCGCGAGATACGCGCCGGACGCTCCGAGCGTATCTACTGCGGCGTATACCGGCATCACCGAGGCAGTACGGTCGACCGCAGCGTACATCCGTTCGCTCTGTGCAGGCAGGCCGCCACCGCTGTCAACTTCCAAGACGACCGCCTGGATGGAGTCGTTCATGCGGGCGTCTCGGAGGTTGTCTTCGACGTGCTGTGCTGTCGACGAGTCTATCGCTCCGTCGATTTCGATCACAGCGACGGTGCCGTCGGGACCGGTTACGGCGCCGTACACGCTGGGAGCGACGAACAGCCCCGCAGCAAGCGCCAGTATCACTGCGACACCAACGGCGTGTCGAGTGGTCAGCCGGTCGACAACCGATCCCGACTCGGAGCGTGGCGGAACACGGTCGGAAGTTGTCGGCGAGTGGCGCTCGGTTCGTGTGTCCGTATCCGGCGTCGATTCATCTGGAGATTCTGTGGGGCCCTTCTCAGAACTCATTGCCCTGTCCTCGCTCGGTCTCGCGGTCGTATTTGGAGGTTTTGTCGGTCTTGCATCGTCGAACTGATTGTGCGGTAATAGAGTACCGCTGTAGCTGCGTTGGGGTCATACGGCAACCGATGCCGTGTGTCGAGAGTGGACGCAATGTTGGAACTCATGAGTCTGACAGCGACTCGACGTCGCCGACGGTCACCCCCGCCAGTTCGGCATGTGGCGCAAATATATCGCCGTCGGCGGCAGTTTCTAGTATTACTGTACGCCCGTGTCTAGAGACGGTTGCGTCACTAAACGAGGACTCTCCCTCGCGTGCGGCGCGCGCAATCGCCTCTGCCGTCTCTCTGTCGAGCCGTTTCGGATCGGCTACTGCGCCGTACCGAAACGTCGTCGTCGGAGTATCGGCAGTGTCATGCTGGCTTGTCGGGGGCGTGGCTGACAGAGACTTCGAAGGCCCTGAGCCGTCTGGGGTCACACTACAAGCGACGCCAACTGCGGCTGCCGCATCAACCGCCGTCCGGAGCGCTTTCGGTGCGTCCGAGAGGGTGCGTCGCAGATACTCCCGCGTCTCTGTCCCCAAGTCGACACAGACCGTCGCGTCTCCGTGGAGCCGTGACGGGAGCGATCCGTAGTCTGTGTCTGTCCGTGAGTGCTCCGTGTCGTGACCGCTGATACCAGCGTCGCGGTGGGCCACCGCACTGCTAATCGATGAAGCGTGCCCGATGACAACTTCGTCCGCGCGGACACCAAGCGTCGTGGTGGTGCGTTTCGACTTGAACCGGGTAAAGCCGGCCTTGGTGGCTGGCTCTCGGATGAGATCGGCGTCTCGAGTGAGTTCTCGACGGAGTGTCCGTGCGTCGATGTCACCGACGATGACACCACAGCCCTCAGGGCCGTCTGTCGTGAGTGCGGTTCCGCCAGCCACCTGTTGGAGTCGGTCAAGCGATACACTGTCGTACCGAGAGAGGAGGTCACGGATCGGGGCCGCAACCCCCTGTGGGACCCCCGTCATTGTTACTAGGCGCGGGTTAAACCGCGCAGTAACCACGGTGTCAACCCCCCGTGATGTAACTGTGGCCGGCTTGTACGCCCCGTTAGCAACTGCTGAGTGGGGTTGCTGCGGAGGGCTGTGCTTGGCCGAGCTACCTGTCGCCGCTCCCGTTTCACCGGATCCGTTGATTGCGAGCGTTCCAGCGGGCGGGGGTTCTGAAGTCAGTACTCCAATGGGCCTATTAACACCGAGCCCGGTTGCCACGAGCGCACCTAAGCGCCTCGCGAACGTCCGTTTGGAGGGCATCGTTTCAGAAGACGTGCGCTCGGTGATAATGCTCCGAGACGTGTTTCAGGTTCGGAAGCACATCCGTCGGGCGCGTGTTCATCAACCAACGCAGGGAGGAAGTGTGAACCGCCTCGGGGTCAAGCCCCGAGGCACTCGCCTTGTTTTCTCTGTAGAACTAAGTTACGGGAGCCGTCTACAGTTACTTTTCCAACTTTTCCGTGACAGAATCTTCTTCCAGATGCGATTGCGCGTCATCTCTGTCGGACTCAAGTAGTCGTTCAACTTTGTCTTCAAATTCCGCATCGTTGAGCTCACCGCTGGCATATCGTTCTTGGAGTGTTGACAACGCATCATCCGTAGAGTCGGTGTTGCGGCCGTCGGTTGGAACATCACCCGAATCCGCGGCTGCCCACAGCGGGTACTGTTCCGGGTCGTACTCGTCGGTGTCAGGCGGTACCTCCTTGATCGCAAATTCAAGAACGCCAGACACGATCATTCCCGCGATCAACGCCGTGTACCACACTGCCGGAGTGAGTACATACACTCCGGCGACGGTCACAAATCCGGCCACAAGTGAGACCGGGTGATCGTCCAGTTGGTTGAAGATGGAGGGCATACACATGCCGACAATTAGCGGTCGTAGCTGAAATACATACGGCAAAATGTTTTCCACCAAAGGCGTACTACCAGCGTACAAAAGGCTGATGCCCCCTGTCCCTCCGGCCCTCAAAGGAGGTTCGTCCCCGTAATCTGCGGAGGGCATCAGCAACTGTGTGTATGGTATCATTTCACAAAAATCGGTCGACGCTCAAGCGCTCAGTGTAGACCCTGTGAAACTAGCGTACGCTAATACCGAAGATATGCTCCGCTACCGACACAGATCGTGGCGATGAGTAATAATCCACCACTGAGAACACCCCTCAGCCTACCTGAAACTCCAGAGCTTTCGACGATGTTGAACGCCCCTTGAAACACGATTAGTTGGAATACTAGTAGAAGACTTCCCCCGGAGACCAACAACTGGCTCTTCGAGCTTCTGTCCATAGTTCAGCCAGCATCCGGCAATTGTATAGGTGTTACCTGTACTCTCTGGCTCAGAAACAGAGAATGTTCCTAGGTTTAAAGCATACTATTCCTGATCAACAACGAATATATTCTGCTCCACCCCCACGGATTACCCTCAGCGCAGTTCCAGCGTGCTAGAATTTCCTTACGGCGGAAACCGCGGCGAAGAGGGTGAATAGTCCACCGAGTACAATCGCAATGATCGGTGCGTTCGACGTTTGATTTTTCAAAAACGCATCTCCCGGCTCGTCGGGAGAAACATATGCGGTTGTCTGTGCCCCCTGTTCGTACTCCTCAATGGCTGATTCGGCGCCCGATTGCGTCTCGTAGTTCTGTTCAAGATCTGCGGGGTATATTTTTGTCCCAGTATATTCATTTCCGTTATACGTGTACTCAAACTCAACCACCGGATCGAAATCGGCGCCCGGATTTGATGACGTTCCGCTATCAGCCTCGATATCGAGTTCGGTGATAGTCGCATCAACCTCGACTGATTCTCGGACTGCCTCCGTCTGTTGAACGTAATCGTATCCTCCGTAGCTGGCGATAGCAATCCCAATGAGGATGTATAATAAAGCACCCTTGAGGCTATCGGGACCCTTAACATTCACACCTGAATCGTCGTTCATACTGTCAATCACCACGAGGCCGCGTACAATGAGGAGAATGTCGGACGTTGCTGCGGGGTTCAGCTGACTGTAGACGCATCTTCTCACACCACCGAGAGCGGTATGACAGACGAAGTAGCGATACCCGCTGTATGCGTCGTCCGAATGTCCGAGTGTTCTGTCGGAGGGCTGAATACATCAAGTCGTCTTTCAGACACCTAGTAACTAAAAATGCTGGCTCTGTTAAAAACCATTCAGCAGATGATATATCGTGATCCAGTCGTTGTCAATTTGAGTTGCTAGGGATAGCAGCCCCACTCTGTAAGCGCAGAGTGTGGGCTATGTGCCAAGAACGGAACGTTTGTCGGCCTCGTATAGGTATCTCGATAAGAGAGACGGACACCGTGGTCCAGGTGGCCCAGGCTGCTACGACGCTTGATACACCTCACCCGAATGCTCTCTTTTCATTGTCACACGTCGGAGACTGCCACGTCTCTGAGGACAACCTCAACGGCTGTCCCGCCGAGATCACTCTCATCGAAGGAGAGTGACCCGCCCATGCTCTGGACGGCCCAGTTGGTCCCCCAGAGGCCCAAGCTACTGGCGTGTTCGAAGGGGGTCTCGACGCCCCCCTCGATCACTGCCCGCTCTGACTCTGGTATCCCTGGACCATCGTCCGCGACGACAAGACGGACGTCCGCCCCGGTCCGTTCTACACGAACCACGACGCGTGGGGACTCCCCGTCGTTGTGTTCGACTGCGTTCTCGACGAGGTGATCGATCACGTATCGGCACCGTTCCGGGTCGATGTTTACCGTCACGTCGGGGGCAGTGAGGGTCACGTCGGCGTTTACACCAGCCGTTGCGTCGGCGACAACATCTTCGAGAAGCGGCCGTAAGCTGACTTCGGTTCGATCGGCCGCGGACCGCTCCATGAGATCTTGGACCCGCCGTGCCTCCGCGCTCAGTGCGCTCAGTCTGTCCGCGCCGTCGACGGCCGGGGCGAGGTCGGCCTCCTCCGCGTGCGCCCGTATCACGTCCAGTTCGTTCCTGACGTTGTGACGGAGGATGCGGTTGAGTACCGCCAGCCGCTGTCGCCTGATTTCGCGGTTCGTCACGTCGATCAACATGACGGTGTAACCGAACGTCTCCCCGTACTCGTCGACAAGCGGCGAGACGCTCGGTTCGAACTGTCTGTGGCCCGTCGTCGTCCGGCAGGTGATAGTATTGAGTTCGGTCAGGGATGTCACCGAGTGATCCGTGACATCGGCCAGCGTCTGTGCGCCGCCGAACATTCGTTCGGCCGGTTCGTTCACTCGGACCACCCGTGCCCGGTCGTCAAGGACGAAAATCGCCTCGTCGGTCTCTGTCAGTGCCGCCCGCTCACCCAGTCTCCGGGTCGCGGGGACGCGAGTCACGACATCATAGCGAAAGATCCCCAGCGTGAGGCTGGCGGCGACCACGAGAAACGTACTCCCGATCAGCACGTCGTTCAACAGCGGCGTCGTAGGACGGGTCGTCTGAACGGTAAAGATGAATCCGGCGATCGGTATTACGACGAGGAGACTCTGTACCGTCGACAGTCGGTCGTGTCGATACGTCGCGACGACAACTCCCCCGATCAGTGCGAACACGAGGGTCAGGAGTACCAGTGTGGCCACCGACTGTGCCGTTTCGAGCGTCTGGAGCGCCTCAGTACCCACCAGCGAGGTCGTGATCCACCCCTCCTGTATCAGTCGTCCCAAAAGGTTCACACCGACGAGGATAGCCACGGCCAGCGTCACCGCGAGTACTCGTCTAGGTGTGATGTACCGCCCGATCCCGATGTATCGTGCTGCAAACGTCATCCATGGAACCGCCAGAAGTAGGACTGCGGACCCCAGTGGCAGGTTCTCGAGTGGCGTCACTGCGTGTAGCCCGGCGTATCCGACCCCGAGGAGCGACACCACCCCGGCGAGGACGACGAACGGCCTAGCGAGCCCGGTGCGGGCATCCCCCTGCCGGAGTCGTCGGTACGCCGTCACCCCCACTGCCCCGGCGACACCGCCACTCACCGCTGGAATACCGACCCTGAACAGCCCCAGCGGATCGAGTTGAATCACCGTACTGTGTTGGGTGGCTTCAGTATCAAAGCGGTTGTGGACCGACCGTCTCCGGACGAAGCTCAGCAACGCACAGATTATAGAGACTAGAAGGCGAATACGCCCGCCTTTAGGCGGGTGATGAAGCCGACATGGCGGGAAGCAATCCACTGGCCGAACGTCTGTACCGAGTTTTATATACGGAGATTTAATTGACAGGCCGCTCTATGCGAAGGTAGGAATCGGTCGGAACGGAGCGGATTCCGAACCGTCCTCCAGAGGCGGCCTGTCCGCCCGCGTAACGAGGCAGTATCTAAAAAGGCAGTCGGTGAACGCCACATCCTCGAAGGGTGTGTCTCTGTCGATTGCTCAAAGCGATTCAGACGATACCCCTAACTCCGATGATGTCTGCTGGCGTCCCCGTGGCAAAAACAACACTGGGACGCAGTACACGGCCGAGGATAGGGGTAACGGCCAGTTGGCATGGCCAGCAGTCCACCAGTCCGACACTGTGGGACTACCTATGCCCGAAAGGTCTGGTAGTCAACTGATTGGACTATGAACCTGAAACTCCCACCGCTCGGGATTCCTCCGCGTTTACGCGGAGGAGGATGTCAATACGGACCGTGGTCACTTCCAGCTGACGCCAGCGGTTGACGACTGCGGTGCGGTATCGGGACCAGCGGGCTATCGTCGCCACGAGCAGGGGACTGTCAGTCGACGCGTTGGGGTAAAATCTGAACGGCGTGGACGGAGTGTTACTCGCCCTGAAACGCCTAGCCGGCTCTGTTGAAATCCTATTTCTCAGATACATACACAGATGAAACAGCCGGTTGGTGAGAGCTCCGTACTGAATGGTTCCGAAATGAAGGGCCCCGAGTCGGTATCTTCTTCATGCTATATTCTCGAAAGCAGGTATGGTTGGAATAGGGACTCTTATTATCGCGATTACGTTTGTCGCCGCAATGGCGGTGACTTTGGGTCTACTACTGCGGTTGTTGAAAGACGCTGAGGGCGTATGATTCAGCTCGATGGACCGACACAAGTCAACAGATCTGGCAAAGTCTGTTCTGGCTGTTAGAGGTAACAGCCACCGTGAAGCAGGCATTCTCGCAGCGGCCCGTCGCGGATTGACAGATCACGCTGGCAAGGGCGTCACGGTGACCAGCTGACGCTCGTCGCGGCGTGCCGCGCGTCACTTCGAGTGATTCGCGGACGGCGCGGGATCGACTACGAAAGCAATCTTGAACCAATGGGTCGCGTTAAGTTTGGCGTGAATTGTGGTAGACGGCGAGGGCTTCGAGCCAATTTTGAGCTGTCTCTAACGCGACATTGCTGAAACTATTCGCAAACGATGATGTTCGTCGTTCTATTTCCCAAA
>NZ_SGTY01000035.1:0-15183 GCF_005435095.1 Halorubrum sp. CGM5_25_10-8B
TGAGCGTGACCGTCGCGTCTCGCGGCCTCTCGGTCCCACCAATGTTAAACGGCACCGAACCCCCGTCGGTGAATGTTCCGCTTGTCGAGTCCTGAGCCGTGTTCTCGACGCCCGTCACATCGATCGTCGGAGCCGAACTCTCTGCCGAGTCCGTAAGCGAGCCTTCGAGATTCACGCTCGTCGAGTAGCCGTCCGAGACGCCGGTCACCGAGTCCGAAACGGTACGACTCCCGAATCCGTTCCCCTCGATAGTAAGCGTCGTTTCCGGCGGAGCGTCAGCCCCACCGATATCCGGGTAGATTGTGCCTGTCGTCGTCGCCGAGACGGTTTGGTTACTCGTGGTCTCGACACCCGTCAAATTGATCGACACGTCGTCGACGGAGTCCCTCGAGTCCAGTTGATACGTGTGTCGCGTCCCGTCGGTCGCCGGCCGGTCCTGAATCACCAGCTCGCCGCCGAACGTCACCGTGTTCGTCGAGAACCCGCGGACGTAGAACGCGGCGGAGTCGCCGCGCACCTGGAGCGGTTCCGTGTAGGTCCCGCTGTCCTCGTGTGCGATACGGGCGACACTCGGAACCTCTCCGTACGCGCCCTTGAACCACTCAGTTGGAACAGCAACCCATCGGCCGTCGTGCGTGCGATCGTCCGACAAGTTGAGCGCCGGCTCGCCGTCGACGGTCGTCGTCTCGACGCGCATCGTCTGAGCGCCCGTCGACGCGTGAACAGTCGGGCTATCGTCCATCAAGTGCGACCCCGGCAGGACGTTGAGCCCGTCGATCGGTCCGCGATTGACCTCCTCGAGCTCGGTACCGTCCGGAGTGACGATCGTCCCGTTGCTCGCGTCCGGCTCCTCCGGACCCGTTCCGGGAGCGAACGTCGGGAGCGTCAGCGCCGCCAGGAGGAGTGCGCCGACGACCACGATCGTCCCGACCGGCAGGTCCTCGAGAGCGCTGTCGTCAGTCATCGGCAGACGCACCCCCCTCCCCCCCGGTGGCCTCTACTCCGCTACGCGCGCGTGCGTAGTCCTGACTGAGCGAGATTTTCAGCCAACGACGTTCATCTTCCGAAAACTCCGCTATTTCGTCCCAGCGAACCTTGTTAAAGCTCGTTTCGTTCCAGAAAATCAGATTCCCGACAGGCCGCCGCGACAACTGGTCGCGGATCATCGGAATCGCGTTGAATCCGACCGGAGGCCGGTCGTTGTTCTCCCGAGCCGGGTTCGCCGTCCCGTCGGGCATGGAGATCCGCCATTGGATCGTCCGACGAATCTTCGAATGGAGGTTTTCCTCGTGGTGCGCGAGGAAATAAAGCGAGAAATAGAACTTACGCGAGTCGGCGAGAACGCGCCTTAGCGCGCCTATCTTCGCGAACGTCTCGTGCTGGTCCGCGCGGGCGCTTTGTGGTACCCAATCGGCCGTCTCGTCGAACAGGAGCGACACCCAATCGTACGGTCCGTATTCGACTTTCGCGATAGACCACGCGAACCACCAATGGATCAACGGCGTCGCGTCGCCCTGGTCCGCTTCCCACTTCGGGACCCACTCGACGGGTTGCTCCATATAATCCGACTCGGCGACGATCTCGGCGCACCCCGAGAACGACGGATCGGGGTACACCACGTTGAACGTCCCCGGCTCCAGTTGCTCGTTGATATCTCGCGGGTCCTCGTAGTAGATCACCTCGCGAACGACCTCCTCGAGGTCGGCCTCGTCGCCGTCGAGATCGGCGCGGATATCTCGAGGTTTCCAACTCGCGGAGCTCTCCGCGTTCGCCGGCAGGAACAGTCGCGTCCAGACCTTCAACGGGAGCCACTCGGAGCGCGAGCTCGAGCCGCGCCAAACGACCGCCTCGTTATTGACCTCCATGAGGCGAGTCGCCCAATAGAGGCCCCACGTCGACTTTCCGGAGCCCTTCTCCCCGGTCGCGAGCCAATTCGTCCCGCCGACCTGAGAGGTCCCGCGGTCCTCCGTCGCCGTCTCGTGAACCAAACAGTCGGGATATGGCCGAAACTCGTAGTTATCTTCAAACGCCGCGATACCGAACCGGCGCCGAATCTCGTCGGCGTCGGTCCGCTTGTTATTCCAGCCCGGAGGCGTCTCCTCCACGTCCGGGTACTCCGGGTGAGCTTGTTTCGTATCTTCTCCCCAATTGACGCCCTCCGGTGGGCGGCCGTCTCTACCTCCGTCTTGGTGTGCTGTCGCCATTGTTATCCCTGTTTGAAGCACCCCATCTCGCTTTCAACGTTCGCCGACTCAGACCCGCGGAGCGTCCGAGCCGCCGCATTACACGCGGGGAGAAGCGTGCTAACTGCGAATCTGTACCTCGTGAGCTTCGCTCCGTCGCTCTCGCTGTCGAGAAGCGCCTCCATGAGCGGACTCGACCGCTCTAAGTCGTTAACCGCTCCCTGAGGCTTCTCGCCGTTCGTGACCGCCGTCACGCTCCGAAGCCAGCGAGTGACCTCGCGCCGCGAGTCGAATCCCGTCCAGAGCTCTCGGAGCGCCTTCGATTGACCCGTGTCGAGCCGCTCGAACGCCGGTCGCATCAGCGGGTTCCGCTCGTTCTCCGGGTCGATCGTCACGCTCTCGTCGTCGTCCTCGAGGCGCTCTTTGGCCCGGTCGCGGAATTGTCGAAACGCGAGGTCACACGCGTCGTCCATCGACTCAACGAGCCGCTGTCGGACGTACGGCCCCGTCTCACTCCGTCGGAGGAGATCCTCGAACAGCGGCGACTCAGGCATGATATGTCTCGGCTCGAGAACGGACTCCACGTGTCCGAGCGTCCGGACCGACGCCGCTTGATACCACGAGAGTGCCATCCAAAGCGACGTAAACCCGTCCGCGAGCGGTTGAATCGGCGGGTCGCGCCGAACGTCGCCGTCGTAGAGTAGCCGATCGTGGTCCTGGTTTAGGACCTCGAGCGCCGGTCGCGTCGACCGACGCGAGCTCGTCGAGCTACTCATTATCGCCCCCGTCCGCGCGAACGTCGCTCGTGTCCGAGTCGTTCGTGTCCGGCTCAGGACCGCCGAGTGTCGGCTCCGACTCCGAGTCCTGTCGCGCCTCCACGTCGAGACCCATACCGAGGGCCTCCTCGTTGAGCCGCCGCGTCACGGTCTTGTCCTGCCGGCCTTGGACCTCCCGCGCCTCGAGCGCTGTCGTCGTGCGCTCGGACCACGCGATCTCCTCGTACTCCTCGAGCGTTTTCGCGTCCGCGTGTTCTTGCTGGAGGATCGTGAGACTCGCGTCGGCCGTCACGTCGTGACGCGGCGCCGGAGTAAACTCGACGGAGCCCGGTTGAGCCTCAAGCGACTCCACCGCGAGGGCGACCGCGCCGAGAGCGGCGCCGACCGTCGGGACGTTCGCGACCGCTCCGCCGACCTTCCACCCGATAACAGGCAGCGCGAGCGCTCCGAGCGTCAGCGCTCCATAGAGGAGCTTCTCACCGCGCTCAGTCGTCTCCGGGTCGATTCTCCACCACACGGGCATACGACGCGCTAAGTGCGCCGCCGTGTGTTTGACGCCTTCTGAGTCCGGGTGGACATACACCTTCTCGGAGATACACCCCGTGTTCACGCGAACCCGCGTCGTAAGCGACGACAGGTCGAGCCGCGCCGCGTCTGAGAAGAATCGAGCGAGGAACGGCCCGATCCCCTTTTTCGGGATGTATCGGCCCCCCTCTCCGCGGACCATCGGGAGCCGCGGGAGGTCCTCATACAGCTCGTCGTGATAGTTCGACTCCGGGATCTCTATCGAGTCCGTTACCTCCGACGCGCCGCCGTCCGGAACCGCCTCCGGGTCCGACTCGCCGTCGCGTCCCTGCCGGAGCGCTACCGCGTCTGTGAGCTCTTTGCGCTCGAATCCCACATACTCAACGTCTGAGTGGATCTGGAGCCCGCCGCCGTACGCGATCACTCCGAGCGACAGGCCCATCAGGATATCCAGATTCGCGATTACGACCGCGACCTCGTAGTACGCGGCAGAGAGCGCGAGCCCCCCGCCGATGAGACCGAGGAACACCCACGCGCCCTTTCCGTATCGTGGCCCGGTCCCGGTTCGCTTGAGCGTCACTTTCGCGAGCGACAGCCCGAAAACGACCGCCGCGAGTCCGGGGAGAATCGCGACCCGGAACACGTACGTCCATGCCTCCGCGAGCGTGTCGATCTGGACCTGTTGAGAGGCCGGCGCCGACGCGTGTTCAAACCGCCACGTCGCTCCGGGGACTCGCTCCCCGTCCCGCTCGAGCCATGCTGTCGCCTCTACCTGTTTATCGTAGTGCGACTGAAGCTCAACGTCGCTCGTTGAGTACCCCTGAGCGAAGTTGACGCCGATTCGCTGGACCGTCTGATTCGCGGCGTATTCCCGCGTCGAGCCGCCGACCTCAGTCGACTCCGGTTGCCAGTAGACGACGACAAACTCGTACTCGCCCGCCGCCTCTCCGTAGGCGTTACTATAGAGCGTGAGAATGTCGCCGTTCAGCGTCTCTCCCGGCGACACTCGCTTTATACCATTACTGAGCGGGTTGATCGGAGTGTATTGGAGGATCACTCCGCCCATACCGATGTTCCGAGCCGACTCGGGAGCCGCGGAGCTCTTAACGCCGCCCCGTCGGAGCTCCTCGAGGCCGAACGGTCCCGGCTCGGACCACGTTGTGTTAGCCTCCGTCTGTGCGTGCCCGTGGGTCTCCACGGCCGCCGTTGCGTCCGTCTGAGGGCCTGCCGCGGCCGCCACCGGAACGAGAGCGCTCGCGACGAGAAACGCGGCAGTCGCAACGACCCACGCGCGTTTCATCTATTGACCTCGTCGAGTCGCCGCGCGGCCGCGTACGAAACACCGAACGCGACGGCACTTACCCCGAGAGTTGCTCCCCCGAGGACCGATCCGTATGGTTGTAACGTGAACAGTTGCGCGGCAAACAACGTCATGACGACAGCGATCACTACGTCGACCAACCACAGTTTGTGGAGCCGTGACCCGAGAGACGGGAGGAGGTCGGTAACCGGGTCGGAAGTTGGAACCGACATTAGTCGTCTCCCTCCGCGACTTCCGAGCTCGCGTAGACCCACGCGAGGACCGCGACAAGACCGACCGCCGCGATCTCCCCGTTCGTGAGCTCGAGCCCGAGTCCGTCGAGCGCGAGCACTCCGGCGCCGCCGCCGACGAGACCGCCGAGCGCCGCCGCGCCGATGTCCCATACCTCCGGTCCGAAGTACATCCCTCCCGCGAGGCCGCCGGCTCCCGCGGCTCGCTCGCCTGTCACCGCCGACGTGATCCGCTGGAGCGCCACCTTCGGATACCTGATAACGAACGCGAACAGGTCCGTGTACTCGCCGAGAACGTAGAACGTCCCGCCGAGAACGATCCACCCGAGGATCGCCTCCGTAGTCATGGCTGGCATCTATGCTCCCTCCGTTGACCGCCCTGTACCGCCTCGTTTCGTCGTGTTGAGTTTCATGAGTCGTCGATTGAATCCTCAATGTCGTTGCTCGCGTCCCACAGGAGCTTTATCAGGAGAATCGAGCCGGTGACAACCACCAACTGAGTCCCCCACCCCTCCGGGAGCGGACTTGATTCGCCAAGCGTCGAGACCAGCGAGGAAATGTAAAATAACTGGTTGATGTTCGTCCACGCGTAGAGCGCGATCTGGTCGACGAACGGTATGTTGAATACCGCCGCGACAGCGCCGAACAGTCCAGTTATCAACGCTGGTGGGCTTTTGAGTGCGTCCGGTGCCATTGTTAGGTTCCCAAGATTCCCGCCGCCCCCGGTATCGCGTCAGCGATAACGAGGATCGTTCTCCGTCCGATCACAACGAACAGGTAGACCACCGCGACGACCTCCGCCGCGAGGATAATCGGCGCCGCTGGTCCGCCGATCGACGCGAATCCGACCAGCGCCTCCACGATCCGATCGACGACGCCGAGAATCCCGGTCCCGTCGACCGCCGACCCGCCGACTGTCGACCCGACGCCGACCAGCGTCTCTCCGACGAACAGCGGGATATCAGCGAGTCCGACCGTTCCGACCAGCCCTGGACCGTCGCCCTGAAAGACGAACACAATCAGGTCCAGAATCCCGACGACGACGCTCTCTAAGCCGCTAATGAGCGGCGACAGGACCGCTCCGAGGATGAACCCCTGAGGAGCGCTCGCGAACCGGAGAACCACGTCCGGCACGCTACTGTCGTCGCCGCCGTTCGGAGCCGCCGCCATGACTATCCACCTCCAGCGAACCTCGAGGCGGCCGACCTGAGCCCGACGCTCAGGACGTAGACCGACGCGAGGACGATCGCGACGTTGATCGGCAGGGAGAGTATCCCGAAGTTAGCGGTACTGAATTGGAACGCGCTTGAATACGCGGACCCGACAGCGCCGAGCGTGAGCTCGATAACTCCCGGAGAGTCGACCGTCGGGCGGCCGCCCGCTCCGAGCGGCTCCTGCCAGCCCTCGATGAACCCGGCAAAGCCGCCGAATATCGATACAAACGCGTCCGCTCCCGCCGATATGAAATCAGTTACCCCCGCGACAACGGTCGCGATAACGCTCGTTCCGATCGCCTTTCCGAGACGGCCCCATTGGACCGGGTTCGCCGCGTTCAGTATCGGATTCTCGCCGCTCGTGTCGCCGTTCAGGAACGTCAGGAGGCTACTGTCGCCGCTACTCGACACGACAACTCACCTCCTGAGTCCGCGGCGACGGGTATCTCATTGGTCGTCGACCGCCTCCTCGTCGGCGCCGATGATCGGTACGTCGAACGGGAGGCCGGGGAACAGGTTGCCCGTCTCCTCCTCGTCGAGGAACGTCGCCAAGAGGTAGAGGCTCGCGAGAGCGAGCGCGACTGTCAGGGGGAGCGCGAGGATACCTCCGAGTTCCGCGCCGAAAACCGACGTAATCGCGTTCTCGGAGATACGCGCACCCGCTTCGATAAGCTCCGCTGGACCTGTGAGGAGCCCGTCGAACAGCGTCGAGATTGACTCGCCGGCCCCCTCAAAGGGAGCTGTCGCGAACGTCGCGATCGCGTCGATCACGTCGACGACCGCGACGACCGGCGAGATAAGAACCCCGAGAATCGAGCTCGTGAGAACACGCGCCGCCGACCCGCCCTCAGAGAGATACGTCGTGATACCGCTCAGGGTATCGACTCCGCTGCCGTCTCCGAGGTTTAGCGGAGGCATATCAACCCTCCAGCGCCTCTTTGACCGGGTCCAGGAGTCCGAGCGCGTATGCTCCGACCGCGACGATCCCACCGATTAGGATGTTTTGTGTGCTAAACAACCCGCTCCCGCCGACTCCGGCGAAGATTCCGCCGCCGCCGGCCTGGTTGACCGTCGCGCCGACCTCGATATCGTCTGCCGACTCCTCGTCGGAGTCGCTCGCGTCCTCAGTTACGACGACACGGTAGGAGTCGTACTCGGTCGCGTTGACCGCGAACGTCTGTCGAACCGTATCGTTCGCGTCCGCTGAGGAGATTGTCCCCGAGTCGACCTCAGTCGAGAGTCCATCCGAGAGCCCGTACACCGTGTAGTTGAGCGCGTCGCCGCTCGAGTTGGTGACCTCGAGGTACACGCTCTCCGTCTCGTCGTCGACGACCACCTCTCGGTCCGCGAGCTCCGCTCCGGATTGTGCGGCCGCCGGGACCGCCATTGATGTAAGGACCGCGAACACCAACAGCGTCGCGAGCCCTGTCTTTTTGATATTCATGCCACTCCTCCGAACGTACCGCTGTCTGTCTGAGTCATTTTGTCAGAATGGACTTTATCGCCGTCCGAGGCGCTCTCTCGCAACTTTTCGGCGTACTCGCGGAAGGCATCGCTGACTACGATCCCCGTCGGGTCCCAGCTCACGCGCCGGTCCCCCGCAGCTCCGTTTTCTCGGAGAGAAGGACGACCAGCCCGCCGAGGAGAACGAGAGAGATCCCGACCTCCACCTTGTCGGCGAGCATCGCGAGGCCGCCGGCGAGCGTCACGAACCCCGCCTCGAGGTCCTCGTCGAGACCGAGACGACGAGCGACTGCCGTCACGCGTCCCCCCGGTGATTCCGCCAGTCAGTCCACCGTTTCACCTCGCCGTCGTCGGGCTCTTTCCTCGAGCCCCTGTCGTCGTCGTTCATGCCTTTCACCGGCTCGCCTCACGAGCCGATATAAAAGACGAGCCGTCAGCGAGCGGATAAAACGGCAGAACCCAACGGGTTTATTTTTCAGATTGTATGATATATATCCGACACTTCATTCAGACAATCGTAGACAACAACGACGAAGTGGTCCAGATTAGCGTCAAGACGATGACTATATAATGCGATTTTCTGCGGATTTCTTCTTTTAGCCATAATTCCAATTCATGTAGCGATAGCGTCAGAGATGGGCTCTCTGGATAATAGGTAATGAGCTCCCGATCTGGAATAGCACCTCCTTCATAGTCCACAAATAGAGCAGCATTAGGACCGATTGGCACACGAGAACCTTCCGGCATATCCTCATTTGTATCCATTTTGTTCAGAATAGCTACATCACCGAATAACATGCCAATAGCAGTAACCTCTGATTTGTCTATTGAGCGATTATTGGAAATAGCATCTAAGAGAATCCGAAACCCGGGATCACCACGTTGGAGATAACCTGATTCAAAGGCTTGATCAATCTCATCCAACTCATCAATATCATCATCGGCCAGCTCAAATATGGTTTTGAACGCGAGATCTTCTTCGGTCTGGGGGTCCTCAACGGCCTGAGAGAAATCAGACAGTTCGTTTATGTTGTCATCACGACTTCTGAGACGTTTTAGGGCTTTATCGGCCCTTCTCTGGAGAGGATTTACTGGATGGTTCGTTAGCACTGGAATAAGTATAATCGCCGCAGTAGTGATTATTTGAAGACCTGTAATAGCGGTGCTTACTGTCATATCAACATCGTGAATTTCACTGCTGATTAAACCATTCCACAAATTTACGCGAATCCCGCCTCCTCAAAGGCCGTGTTCACGACCTCAGGCGTCGGGGCGTTCAGGTACGGCTCGATCGCCTGGAACGAGTCCCACCCGCCGACCGTCATGACGACGCGCGGGTTCATCTGCCGATCGACGAGGAGCCGCTGCGCGAACCGGCGCCGGAGATCGTGGCTCGACACGTAGTGGAAGTCCTCGTCGCCCGTGGCCTCCGCCGCGCGCTCGGCTGTGCGTTTGACCGCCGCCCGGACGCCGCTCTCGGAGAGGTCGACGATCGGCTCGTGGCGACCGACGTCCTCCGACCGGACGTATCGGTGGATGTCGCCCTCGACGTCCCGCGGGAGGTAGGCGTCGCGAGGCTTCCCGCCGCTCCCGGTCGTGTCCTTCCCCTCGGGCACGCGGAGCCGGAAGTGGTCGCCGTCGGGAGTCCGCTTCACGTGCTTCGGCGTGACCTGCGGAATCTCGAATGCGCGGAGCCCGACGAACCCGCCGAGCTGTATCACGAGGTCGTCGCGGTGGCCCCCGGCGGCGCGGCGGAGCTCCTCGAGGTCGTCGTCCGTGAGCCAGCACTTGTACTGGTCCTCCTTGTTGGTCGCCTCTAATCGCATACGAACTTCCAAAAGAAGATAGCACTTAGTACGGCAGAACCGACGAGGTCCTCGGCGTGATCGGGGCGAAAACAGGGGGTTCGTTGACGACTTCTTTCACAAGTCGGCAGGTCACCGATGCTCGTCGATCCACTCGCACCACGCCTCGAAGTCGTCGGCACCGCACTGGTCGGCGATCGACCGGTACGCATCTTGAGAGATCTGGTCGCTGTCGGTGAGCGGAACACTCACGACGCGGACCTCGTCGGTCTTGGTGTGGTCGTACCGGAGCTCCACGTGACTCCTCTCGCGTCCAACTGGTCGGTACCCCATCGTAGTGCCTTCACAATCTCTCGGCCGTCAAAACTCGCATAGACCATTCCGGAGCTACTCCCACGGCGGCTCGCCAGCGTCGTCGACCTCATCCGGGTCGACGCCGATCTCCTCGAGGAACGCCTCCTCGTCGTCGATCGGCTCGCCGCCGCCCTCGTGGAGTTCGATCGCCTCCGCGAGCATCCGGAGGGCTTCCGCCTTCGTATCGCCGAAGGAGGCGACACCGGTCTCGATGTCCTTCGCGGTAATCGAGCCGTCGTCCTCGTGGATGAATTTGACGCCTTCTCCGTCGCGGGCGTCGCGTGTCTCACTCGCCATACTCGCCTTTCGCGGACACCTCGAATAAGCGCTCTGTCGATACGGACCCATCCGGAACCATCCGGAACACCCTGCCGTCGGCTTATATACCCACGCCGTGACCGGGTAAGACGTGATACGCGACGGAACGGTGTTCGACGACGATCACCTCCCCTCCACCATCGTTGGCCGGAATCGGCACATGAACGAGGTAACGGACGCGCTCGCACCGATTCAAGAGGACGTCCGTGCCGAGAACTGCTTCCTGTTCGGCCCCTCCGGCGTCGGGAAGACGACGGTCGCGAAGGCCGCCGTTCGCGAGCTCCGGCAGGAAGTCCTCGAAGTCCCCTACGCCTACGTGAACTGCTGGCAGGACTACACGCGGAACGCGGTCCTCGAACAGATCTCCCGCGACCTCGTCGGCGCCGCGCTCCCGCGGTCCGCTTCGACGGGGCAACTCACCGACCGCATCACAGCCGACCTCGACGGGCCCGGGGTGGTCATTCTCGACGAGGTCGACCAGCTGCGCGAGAACAAGGTCCTCTACGACCTCCACGAGATTCGCGGGATTTCGTGGATCGGCATCGCGAACCGCGAGGTCGACCTCCTCGCGGACCTCGACGAGCGAGTCACCTCCCGTATCAGCGTCGCCTACCGCGTGAACTTCGATACCTACGGCGAGGACGCGATAACAGAGATCCTCTCTCGGCGGGCTCGCGAGGGGCTCGGCCCGAACGCCGTCGACGAGGACGTACTCCGGCGTATCGCGCGTCTCTCCGAAGGAGACGCGCGGCAGGCGATCGCGGGCCTGCGTGCCGCGGCGCGCATGGCCTCCCGCGAAGGGCTGTCAGCGATCCCGGGGCGGCTCGTCGAGGATGCGGTCGCCGACGCAGAGCGAGAGGTGCGGCAGAAGACTATCTCGAAACTGAACACGCACCAGCGGGCGCTTTACGAGGTTCTCACCGAGGAGGACGGCCTCATCCAGAAGGAGCTGTACGCGCAGTACGAGGAGGCGCACGAAGACCCTGTGACGCTGCGGTCCCTCCGGGATAACCACCTACCGAAGCTGGAGCACTACAACCTCGTCGACGTCGAGTGGGATCGCGGGTCGAAGCGGTACAGTCTCGTCGGCGCCGAGCATTCGGAACAAATCTCCAAACAGATCTGACGCAAAGACAGATCTCGATTCACAGCCGGATCGACTCCCTTGAGCCGCCCAATACCGGATCGGATGGACCTTCTGTGGGCATCAAATGAATTCAGCAGAATACAAACCACCTCTCGTTGACAGCCTCTATGAGGCTCCCTAATGGCATGAAAACAATCAAGTTCGTGCCTTTTGATATCGGTTCATGGGTCAGAAAAATGACTCGAATCTGACACCGGAAGACCTTGCTCATAAGCACCTCCCCGAGCAGACGATGTACAAGGTTCAGACTCCGGAGGCTCACGAGGGAGACTCCGAGGGCGTTCGCCACTCTCCACTGATAATCAGGACTAACGAGTTTCGATTACTCTACTTCGAGCTCGGACCGTCCGGAGAGATTGACTGGCATACGCACGTTCCTGGACTTGATGAGGTGAACCTGTGTCTTGAGGGACGAGCTAGATACACTCTTGAACGCGAGGACGGAAGTCACCAAACCTTAGAGATCGGCCCGATGGAGTTCGTCTACGTCCCTGGTGGGGCCCGGCACAAAATCGAAGCGATTGGCGGGCAGGCTCACAGGTCACTGTCGGCCGCCAGATTCGATACGGCCGCGAGACTAGAAAATCTCGAAGACGTTTCAGAGGAGTCGGACACTGACGGTTCTGAGTGGGAAGACGCGCTCTTCGTGGACCGGAAACGCGACGAGGTAGTGGCCAAAGACGATACCCTCGTCTCGGAATAGCCGACGACATCGCTCGCTGTTCGCCGGTCGCCGCCACCGGACTCGTCGCTGAACCAACGACCTCTTTGGCTGAACACGCACACCGTATTCGGGGTCTACAGAATCGAGTATCGTAGGAGGATCAGAGGCCATCCAGAACCCCATTCAGAACACGTGGAACCGGGGGACTGCTCCGGTTTCAGGGTCCTCCGGAAGCCTCCGGAACCCCACGGGTCAGCCTAAACCACGGCCGACGACCAGCGCTTGGTATGGCCTCGAAGCAACCGGTCCACGGCGGTAGCGCACAGACGAAAGAGTTCGACATCAGTCTCGTCGACGAGAGGATTCGCGGTCGGAGCCCGGATTACGCCCGGGCTGTCGCCAGCGTCGACGCGAACCACACGCTCCGCGTCGAGATCGAAGCGGCGAACGAACTGAACTGGGAGCTCGACGCGCGGATCGCTAACGGCTCGCTGGAGATCCTCCGCGCGTTCAACGACGGCGACGGCGTTCCCGACGACGTGATTCCGAACTGGGTCGAGCGTGTCGCCGACGTCGTCGGCGAGCGCCTGGAAGGGGATCGGTGATGGCGGACGCCGTCTTCCCCTACCCCGGCGGGAAGAGCCGCTTCGCGTCGTGGATCCTCGATCAGGTCCCGGAGCACACCTGCTTCGTGGAAGTGTTCGGGGGCGCCGCCGGCGTGCTCGCGAACAAGGACCCGGACACGAGCACGGTCGAGGTGTACAACGACCGCGACGGCGACCTCGTCCAGTTCTTCGAGGTCCTTCGCGACCGCTCGGAGGAGCTGGTCGCGTGACTCGACCGGACGCCGTACTCGCGCGAGCTCCACGACGAGTGGGCGCACAAGTTCTTCCACGGCTATCGGCCGAGCGACCCGATCGAGCGCGCCGGGCAGTTCTTCTACCTCCGGTACACGCAGTGGGGCGGGAAGTACGACGGCCCGGCCGGGTTCGGGACCTCGAAGGTGTCGAGTCGGGCGCTGTCGTACGCGAACAAGGTCGACCGCCTCGATGAGTTCGCCGAGCGGTTCGGGGACGTGGTCGTCGAGAACCTCGACTGGGCCGACGTCTTCGAGAAGTACGACAGCGAGGACACCGTGTTCTACTGCGACCCGCCGTACGTCGGCTACGAGGATTACTACCTCGTGAACACGATCGACCACGAGGCGCTCGTCGACGGGCTCGCGGGACTGGAAGGCGACTGGATCTGTTCGTACGAGGACCTGCCGGGGACGTTCGAGGACGTGTACGTGCTCGACCGCGACGAGAAGCGGTTCATCAACAGCGGGAAGCGAGGTGAGGCGAAGGATGCGAAAGAGCGGTTAGTGATGAATTTTGAGCCGAAAAAGTGAACCCAGATCTTTCGAATATACGGAGATTTACACAGTCTTATTCAATTAATCCATCCGGCCGTTCGATATGAGTGAGTCAAATAGTTCTGTTTGGTCGCTATTCGAAACATGCTCAGAAATGCGAGAGTAATATCGTTCCCACAACATCGATTCGGCTTCAAAAATTTGTGACTCCCAATATTCGCTACGAATGTCGCTTGGGCATTCGTATTGATCGGCAACCAGCTGTAGGACGAGTATTGGATCCATCGGCGGATGGGGCAACCGTGGCTTGTCTAATGGTGTAGAACAATAGTGAATTGCGTCGGAATCAATTTCTTTCGGGAGGTTCTCTTTTTTGAACCTCCCACCAGATTGGAGGTGTGCGATTGGTTTATCTTCCGTATCGTCATCTCCAACGTCAATGTCGAAGTGATATCGTTTGGCCACTCGCAAATTCCACTCATCACTTCCATGGTTCCAACAGCAAGGCGCGCCCGTATGATGACCTCGAACCTCAGAATTTCGATGTGCTATGAGAGTAAGGTGTAGAGAATATTCTCTGAATTGGTTTTCTTCTGCTTTGATAATACCGCCCACAACTGCGAGCCCGTCTTGAATTGCAAAGTCGCGTTTTGAGTCATTCCTCGATAGGTAATCAGGTGTTTCGATTCGAACAATCCAGTTAGGATTAATATCTAGAGTCCAATCTTCAGGGTCTTCTTCCTCAAGTGTGGATAATGTTTTACGGAAATTTCTTTTATTACGTGATATTTTCCCACCCCGGTTTTGAAGAAATTTAAGCTGATCCACTAGATGTTCATAAAGCTCGTCGGGGTTCGGCAGGAGTTCATCGGGAGAAGGCATTTCAGGCATTATTTCAGCTGATCCGCGATACGATAGTCTTCAAATGTACCTTCACGGGTATGGTGTATGTGACTACATCCTAGATGAACGGGTGCATCAGCATCTTCCCCATCTCTGCCGGCAGCCAATATGTCCGGGTAGTCCTCACCGCATACTTCACACACTGATATTTTTTCTGACTCCCCTAGAACTACTTCTCCAACTGTTGTCAGTTCTCCAAGTCGAACATCTCTGTTCTTAGCAAGAGCTACGACAGAATCGATAACTTGGGTTGACCACCATCGTCTGCTCTTACGGTGCGAAAATATACCGGAATATGTTGCGTCACCGTGCTTCGTACAGTTGAGTTCGTCTGTGTATCCACTAAGAGCGTCTGGTTGGAGTCCGATCTTAGTCGCAGTCCAGTCGTCATCCCACAACGGACCCGGTGTTTCTAAGAAACGGTTACGGACCCATTCTCCAAATTCTATTGCGCTTCCGCCATTGACTTTTGGGTCAGATTTCAGACCATCTGTATATTCCCGAGGAATAATACTCTTCAAATCCTCAATAGCACCTTCAGGCGGATCAAGCAGTTTGATAAGTTCTTGTAATCCCTCTCCTCTTACATTTTTGATCTCAGTATATGAATCTAAATCGAGTTTGATATTGAGGGCGCCTTCTTTTGACTGAAGCTCACTCACATCGTAGGTTTCCTCAAATTGCTCTCGTGTTGCGGTAGCTCTCAACTCTGAAACTTCACTACTAAACCCATAGAGAGGCGTTTCTGGGAGACTTTCGCTAACCTTCCCAGCCATTGTAAGTCCTTTCCCTAGAAAGTCGGTCGCGTTAAGTTAGAGGATGAGGCGGACGAGTTCTGAGTGTCTATGACAGATTTCGACCGCCTCAGCGAACGTACCGCGTGGATCGACTTGTCGTTTGTGGAGCGAGATCGAACTCCGCGCTG
>NZ_SGTY01000036.1:0-5179 GCF_005435095.1 Halorubrum sp. CGM5_25_10-8B
GAAGGATACTCATTCCGGTTGATCCTGCCGGAGGCCATTGCTATTGGGATCCGATTTAGCCATGCTAGTCGCACGAGTTCAGACTCGTGGCGAATAGCTCAGTAACACGTGGCCAAACTACCCTTCGGAACACAATACCCTCGGGAAACTGAGGCTAATAGTGTATACCATACCACCACTGGAATGAGTGGTATGCCAAACGCTCCGGCGCCGAAGGATGTGGCTGCGGCCGATTAGGTAGACGGTGGGGTAACGGCCCACCGTGCCAATAATCGGTATGGGTCATGAGAGTGAGAACCCAGAGACGGAATCTGAGACAAGATTCCGGGCCCTACGGGGCGCAGCAGGCGCGAAACCTTTACACTGCACGACAGTGCGATAGGGGGATCCCAAGTGCACAGGCATAGCGCCTGTGCTTTTCGGTACCCTAAGGCGGTACCAGAATAAGGGCTGGGCAAGACCGGTGCCAGCCGCCGCGGTAATACCGGCAGCCCAAGTGATGGCCGATCTTATTGGGCCTAAAGCGTCCGTAGCTGGCCGCGCAAGTCCATCGGGAAATCCACCTGCTCAACAGGTGGGCGCCCGGTAGAAACTGCGTGGCTTGGGACCGGAAGGCGCGACGGGTACGTCCGGGGTAGGAGTGAAATCCCGTAATCCTGGACGGACCGCCGATGGCGAAAGCACGTCGCGAGAACGGATCCGACAGTGAGGGACGAAAGCCAGGGTCTCGAACCGGATTAGATACCCGGGTAGTCCTGGCCGTAAACAATGTCTGCTAGGTGTGGCTCCCACTACGAGTGGGTGCTGTGCCGTAGGGAAGCCGCTAAGCAGACCGCCTGGGAAGTACGTCCGCAAGGATGAAACTTAAAGGAATTGGCGGGGGAGCACTACAACCGGAGGAGCCTGCGGTTTAATTGGACTCAACGCCGGACATCTCACCAGCATCGACTGTAGTAATGACGATCAGGTTGATGACCTTATCCGAGCTTCAGAGAGGAGGTGCATGGCCGCCGTCAGCTCGTACCGTGAGGCGTCCTGTTAAGTCAGGCAACGAGCGAGACCCGCACCCTTACTTGCCAGCAGTACCGCGAGGTAGCTGGGGACAGTAGGGGGACCGCCGTGGCTAACACGGAGGAAGGAACGGGCAACGGTAGGTCAGTATGCCCCGAATGTGCTGGGCAACACGCGGGCTACAATGGTCGAGACAAAGGGTTCCAACTCCGAAAGGAGACGGTAATCTCAGAAACTCGATCGTAGTTCGGATTGTGGGCTGCAACTCGCCCACATGAAGCTGGATTCGGTAGTAATCGCGTGTCACAAGCGCGCGGTGAATACGTCCCTGCTCCTTGCACACACCGCCCGTCAAAGCACCCGAGTGAGGTCCGGATGAGGCGTTCCACGAACGTCGAATCTGGGCTTCGCAAGGGGGCTTAAGTCGTAACAAGGTAGCCGTAGGGGAATCTGCGGCTGGATCACCTCCACCGACCCGAGACTCGCCCTCTGGGCGAGCTCACCTTAGACCGTCACCACGACGGTCACTACTCATTCGCATTGGACTGTGTACCGTCCGCCCACCCACCGGCTTGGACACCGCAGAACGACCACGGCTCACACAACACGCGAGAACCTTCCCACCAGGGAAGGTGGGCTCATAGCTCAGCGGTAGAGTGCCTCCCTTGCAAGGAGGATGCCCTGGGTTCGAATCCCAGTGAGTCCATGTCCGTCCGAAGCGAATCCGTCCCCTTAAGTGGGAGACGCGACTCGGTTCGGACACGACGACCGATGCACCATCCCGGGAAACCGCGGATGGGAAGGGTTCGACGAACGCCCCGTCACACCCGGGGCGATTCAATGACAACCGTGTATACGTGCGATCCAGACGTCCACTGAACTCATCCGAGTTCGTGGAACGTCAGTGAACCATATACAGTCGGGTGACACTATGTCACTTGACCGTCAGTGACTCTCCTTCGAGAGTCGACTGACACACTACTGGCTACTGTGCCAGCTGGTGAATGGCTCGGCTCGAGAGCCGACGACGGACGTGCCAAGCTGCGAAAAGCCCGTGGGACCCGCATGGAGGGAAAGAACACGGGATTTCCTAATCGGAATCCGTTCAACAATTGCCACGCGCAATAGGGAACGCCCTGAATTGAAACATCTCAGTAAGGGCAGGAAAAGAACGCAACAGCGATGTCGTCAGTAACCGCGAGTAAACGCGACACAGCCCAAACCGAAGGTCTTCGGACCAATGTGGTGTTCGGGTTGACAACCAAATCTCGACACTCTCTCAGAAGTCTCCTGGAACGGAGCGTGAAACAGGGTGACAACCCCGTATGAGAGAGCAGTACGGATGGCGTCAAATCCAGAGTAGTAGGGGTCGGATATCCTCTATGAACATCTCAGGCATCCCCTGAGAAGGCTAAACACTCCTCGAGACCGATAGCGAACAAGTAGCGTGAGCGAACGCTGAAAAGCACCCCGAGAAGGGCGGTGCAATAGGGCCTGAAATCAGCTGGCGATCGAGCGACAGGGCGTACAAGGCGTCTCTTGAAACGACCGAGGAGCGATCCTCTAGTAGGAAGAGAGACGAGCCGGCGTCGTGTCGTGCGTTTTGAAAAACGACCCAGGGAGTGCACTTGATTGGCGAGTCTAACCGGCGAACCCGGGAAGGCGCAGGGAAACCGATACGGCCGCAGCATTGCGAGGGCCACCGTGTTCAAGCGCGGGGAGTCAATCAGGTGCGACCCGAAACCAGGCGATCTACGCGCGAGCAAGGTGAAGCGTGGCGAAAGCCACGTGGAGGCCTGTTAGAGTTGGTGTTCTACAATACCCTCTCGTGACTCGTGTGTAGGGGTGAAAGGCCCATCGAGCCTGGCAACAGCTGGTTCCAACCGAAACATGTCGAAGCATGACCTCATCCGAGATAGCCCGCGGGGTAGAGCTACCGATTGGATGACCCGCCTCCGAGAGGAGTCGGCCATCCTGTCGAACTCCAAACCCGCAGGCGTTGTGGACGATGGGAGTCCGGTGCGCGGGGTAAGCCTGTGTACCGTGAGGGGAACAACCCAGAGCCGGGTTAAGGTCCCAAAGTGTAGATTAAGTGCGATTCGAAGGTGGTCTCAAGCCCTAAACAGCCGGGAGGTGAGCTTAGAAGCAGCTACCCGCTAAGAAAAGCGTAACAGCTTACCGGCCGAGGTTTGAGGCGCCCAAAATGATCGGGGCTCAAATCTACCACCGAGACCTGGCCGTGCCCTTGACAGGGGCAACCGCGTAGGTTGGCGTACTGGTCGGACGGAAGCCCGGGCGAGAGCTCGTGTGGACCGTCCAGTAACGACAATCCTGGTCACAGTAGCAGCGATAGTCGGGTGAGAACCTCGACGGCCTGAAGAGCAAGGGTTCCTCGGCACTGCCGTTCAGCCGAGGGTTAGCCGGTCCTAAGGTGTACCACAACTTGACTACACCGACGGGAAGCTGGTTAATATTCCAGCGCCATCGTGCAGTAAACGCCGACGCCGTGTGGAACGCTGAGCCGGGCACTCGCCCGGTCGAATCGTGGAAACTCGTGGACGCCGTCACGGCACGAAGCGAGCGAAACGCGAAACAGCGAAAGTCAGCCGTACATAGGGCCCGTGAAAAGGCAAGCACGATGTCCGTACCGAGATCCGACACAGGTGCTCTGCCAGCGCAAGGCAAGGCCTGTCGGGAGAACCGACGTTAGGGAATTCGGCAAGTTAGTCCCGTACCTTCGGAAGAAGGGATGCCTGCTCTCTAAGGAGCAGGTCGCAGTGACTCGGGCGCTCCGACTGTCTAGTAACAACACAGGTGACCGCAAATCCGCAAGGACTCGTACGGTCACTGAATCCTGCCCAGTGCGGGTATCTGAACACCTCGTACAAGAGGACGAAGGACCCGTCAACGGCGGGGGTAACTATGACCCTCTTAAGGTAGCGTAGTACCTTGCCGCTTCAGTAGCGGCTTGCATGAATGGATAAACGAGAGCGCCACTGTCCCAACGTTGGACCCGGTGAACTGTACGTTCCAGTGCGGAGTCTGGAGACCCCCAAGGGGAAGCGAAGACCCTATAGAGCTTTACTGCAGGCTGTCGCTGAGACGTGGTCGCCGATGTGCAGCATAGGTAGGAGTCGTTACAGAGGTACGCGCGCCAGCGCGCCACCCAGACAGCATTGAAATACTACCCGTCGGTGACTGCGACTCTCACTCCGGGAGGAGTACACCGGTAGCCGGGCAGTTTGACTGGGGCGGTACGCGCTCGAAAAGATATCGAGCGCGCCCGAAGATCATCTCAGCCGGGTCGGGAATCCGGCGAAGAGCGCAAGAGCACAAGATGGTCTGACAGTGTTCTTCCCAACGAGGAACGCTGACGCGAAAGCGTGGTCTAGCGAACCTACGAGGTTCCGGAATGGGACCCGTAGATGACAGAAAAGCTACCTTAGGGATAACAGAGTCGTCACTCGCAAGAGCACATATCGACCGAGTGGCTTGCTACCTCGATGTCGGTTCCCTCCATCCTGCCCGTGCAGAAGCGGGCAAGGGTGAGGTTGTTCGCCTATTAAAGGAGGTCGTGAGCTGGGTTTAGACCGTCGTGAGACAGGTCGGCTGCTATCTATTGGGGGTGTGAGGTACCTGACGTGAACGAACGTATAGTACGAGAGGAACTACGTTTGGTCGCCACTGGTGTATCGGTTGTCCGGAAGGGCAGATGCCGAGTAGCCACGCGACACGGGGTAAGAGCTGAACGCATCTAAGCTCGAAACCCACATGGAAAAGAGGTACCACAGAGGTCACTCGTAGAAGACGAGTTCGATAGACTCGGGGTGTACGCACCGAGGCAACGAGGTGTTAAGCCCACGAGAACTAACAGACCGAGCCACATTCATTGGCGCTGACGCGCCACGACTCGCATGAGTTCAGGCGGTATCTGGATCGCACGTACACACGGTTGGTACCGAACCACGACCGACACAGGAGTCTCTGTAGAGAGTCTCGGTTCGACTCCGAGAGTCGGCATAAAGGCGGCCAGAGCGGTGGGGACACACCCGTACCCATTCCGAACACGGAAGTTAAGCCCACCAGCGTACCGTGAAGTACTGGAGTGAGCGATCCTCTGGGAACCACGGGTCGCCGCCTGCCCACTCATCCGGGAGAATACTCCCAC
>NZ_SGTY01000037.1:0-3999 GCF_005435095.1 Halorubrum sp. CGM5_25_10-8B
CCCCCCGCGCTGCCGTCCGCACCGCCGCTACTCCCGCTGCCCCCGCGGCTCCCGCCGAAGGGGTCGTCAGCACCGAACGAGTCCGTCTCGCCCCCGGAACCGGCGTCCGGGTCGGGAGCGCTCGCTTCGCTCGCGCCGGCGTCGCTCCCGCCGCCGAAGGGGTCGTCCGCACCGAACGACCCGAACTCTCCGCCGCCGCCGCCGACATCGCCGAACGCGTCCGCCGGTACGCCGTCTGCCGTCGAGTCGTCACCGGACCGGTCGCCCGCGGACCGGTCGCCGCTCGGCTCGTCGGTCCCTCCGAACGGGTCACCGTCGTCGGCCGTGTCGCCGGAGGAGCGCGCCTCGCCGTCATCGGTCGCACCGCCGAACGGGTCCCCGTCGCCCGCGTCGGCGTCCGATTCCCCGCGGTTCCCGCCGAAGGGGTCCGCGGGCTCGGCGTCGTCACTCGATGCGCCGAGTTCGACCGCCGGGTCGTCGAACTCCCGCTCCGCACCCCCGTCGCCGGGAGCGTCGGACTCGTCCGGTACTCCCGTCGCGTCCTCCGGCTCGTCCGGCGCGTCATCCCGCTCTTGCGCATCATCCGACTCCCCGGGCCCGCCGTCGGATCCGCGCTCCGCGTCGCCCACCGGCCGCTCGTCGGACTCCTCGTCGGTCTCGCGCAGCGCGCGCTCGAACCAGTCGTCCTCCTCGCTCATCGTTTCCGCCGCCCGTGGGGGTTCGGCATGAGCCGAGCAACGCGACCAAGCGGCTTGAAACTTTCCGGCGAACTCCCGCGCGTTGAGAACTCGATCGGGCTCCCCGATGTCCGCACGCTTTTATCCGGGGACGGGGATGGCTTCCGCATGGAAGTGGGCATCGTCGCGCGAAAGGGCAGCGAGCGGGCGGCGTCGCTCGCGGCGACTCTCCGAGACATCGTCACCGAAGAAGGAGAGAGCGTCTGGCTCGACGCGGAGACCGCCGCCGCGCTCGACGCGGGCGACGACGCCCGGGCGGTCGACGCGTTCGACGACTGCGACCTGGTCGTCGCCGTCGGCGGCGACGGCACGTTCCTGTTCGTCGCGCGCAACGCCGGCGACACCCCCATCGTCGGGGTGAACCTCGGCGAGGTCGGGTTCCTCAACGCGGTCCCGCCCGCCGACGCGGCGGCGGCGCTCCGCGCCGAGGTCCGGGCGTTCCGGAACGGGGGGCTGGACGTCCGGGAAGCCCCGCGGCTCGCCGCCAGCGCCGGCGGCTGGACGTCGACGCCGGCCGCGAACGAGGTGGTGATTCAGGGCGACCGACGCGGCCCCGGCGGCGGGATCGACTACGAGGTGCGGGTCGACGGGTCGCGGTACGCCGGGGGGCACGCAGACGGGGTCCTCGTGGCCACGCCGACCGGGTCGACCGCGTACAACCTCTCCGAGCGCGGGCCCCTCGTCCACCCCGAGGTGAACGGGCTGATCGTCAACGAGATGGTCGCCGAGGACGGGATGCCACCGCTCGTCGTCGACGCCGACGCGAGCATAACCGTCGCGGTCGCGGACGACGCGGGGGCGACCGTCGTCAGCGACGGACGCGACACCGCGGCGCTCGACGGGCCGACCGAAGTGACCGTCGAACGCGCCGCGCCACCGATACGGATCGCCGGTCCCCCCTCCGACTTCTTCGAGGCGCTCGGCAAGCTGTCCTGAGCCGGCGGCTGCACGGCGGCGGCCGGACGCACCCACAAAGCGTTTACCGGACGCCCGCGGACGCCGGAGCGTGAATCGCCGGTCGGCGCTCGGACGGTACGCGGTCGCCGGGGTCCTCGTCGCGGCGGTGGCGGCAGTGACCCTCGCGGTCTCCCCCGAGGCGGCGCTCTCGCGGCTCCGGTGGCTCGCGACAGACCCGCTGCGGTTCGGCGCCGCGATCGTCGCGCTCGCGGCGGTCAGGCCGCTCCTCGCGTGGCCCACGACCCTGCTTGCCGTCGCCGTCGGCTTCGGGTACGGCTGGGCCGGGACGCCGCTCGCGCTCGCGCTCGTCGTCGGCACCGCGCTCCCCCCGTACGCGCTCGCCCGGGCGGGGAGATTCCGCCTCCGAGACGGCGCCAACGCGGGCGACGCGTCGGGAATCGCCGACAGGTTCTGTCGCGCCGGCGAGCGCTTCGCGGCCGAGTCAGGGAGCGTGCGCGCCGTGACCGGGACCCGCCTGCTGCCGCTCCCGTCGGACGCGGTGACGGTCGGGGCCGCGGCCGCCGGCGTCGGCGTCCGGCCGTTCATCACCGGTACCGCGTTCGGCGAACTCCCGTGGGTCCTCGCCGGGGTCGCCGTCGGCGTCTCGCTCGACCGCCTTGCGGCGAGCGGCGGGTCGCTCGTCGACCCGGCCGTGGTCCTCGGCATGGCCGCCGTCGGCGTGCTGATACTCGCCGGACCGCTCTACCGGACGTTCCTCCGGACGGACGCGACGACGGTCTGACTCGGCGGACACTGGGCGCCGATACGGCGGACGGATCGCAGAAAGCGAAAAGACCGCCCGGGCGTGTCGTCGCTCGGGCGGTCGTGCGGGCCGTGTGCCTCTGACAGCAGACGGGTGCTCTGCGTCGGGAACCGCTCGCAGCGACGCGCGCATTCCCCCGGTCCCCGAATCCCGGGAACCGACCCAGCCCTGACCCCGAAGCCGCGGTGCGGTCCGCGCTCGCCCCTGCGAGCGCCGGACGCGGCCGCGACTCCAACGGGGGACCGGGAGAGCGCGGCGTCGCTACGAGTCGCCGTCGGTCGAGTTCTCGCCGCTCGAACCGTCCTCCGACGCCTCGGACTCGTACTCCACCTCGATCCCGCTCGGCACCGGGCGGAGGAGGTAGCGGCCGTTCCCGCGCAGCACCGGCGCGAAGTCCGCGGTGAACGTCGTCCGCGCGTTCTCGCGGATCTCGAACTGCTCGTTGAACTTCAGCGGCGCGTTACCCGGGAGATCGACGGCCGCGTCGCTCCCGTCGGTGAGGGTCCCGTCGGCCGACGACACGTCGAGCTGGAGGTACGGGTACTCGCCCGTCTGGAGCTCCCGCTCGTCGATCAGCTGCGTCTCGCCGTTCTGGAGTTCGACGAGGTCAGCCTCCTGTGACTCGTCAAACTCGAAGTACTCGCGACCCTCGGCGGCGTCCCCCTCGTCGTCGGTCCCGTTGCCGTCGGTGGTCTCGTTCCCGCCGGCGTCGGTGTCGTCGCTCCCGTCGTCCGGGTCGGTCTCGTTCGCGCCGTCAGCGTCACCTTCCTCCGGATCGGCGCCCTCCGGGCCGAGCCAGAACCCCTCGACGGTGACGACGAGCGACTCGAAGTCGCCGATGTCGGCGGGCTGGTCGGTCACCTGCGTCGCGAGCGTTCCCGTCGCGCGACCGACACAGCCGGCGAGGCCCGTCGCCCCGAGGGCGGCGGCGCCGGTCGCCTTGAGGTAAGTGCGCCTGTCGAGCGCGTCGAGGTCGGGCGCGCGGTCAGTCACGTCACGCACCCCCCGCTCCGTCGGCGGTCGTCCCGTTCTCCGCGTCGGTTCCGTCGCCCTCGCCGGCGCCGTTCCCGGCGATATCGCTCACGGTCTCGCCGAGATCATCGACCCCGCCGCCGAGGAACTCGTTCACGCTGTCGAGGATCCCGCCGACGAAGTCCGGCACTTGGTCCGGGAGGTCGCTCGGCGGGCCCGCGTCGCCCGAGGCGTTGTCCGGGCCGGGCGTCGCCGCGACGGCACCGGCGGCCGCGCCGGTCCCGATCAGTACCACCGTGGCGAGCGCCACGAGCAGCGTCGTTCGGAGTGCGTTCATTGCGACTCATCCTCGGAGCGCTACACGGTTTAATGCCCCAAGCCGTTCAGCCGAATTACGCCCGATTTAATTCGGTTTAATCGGTAGAAGACGGCCTAAACCGGGAGATCGACTTGAACAGCGGGTGGTATATAAAAGGATAACTCCGGCAGCCGAGATCGGCGACGCGCCCGCGGACCGTAACCGGGGGCGCGGCCGTGGACCGTAGTCGGCGGGCGCGCCCCCGGTTACGG
>NZ_SGTY01000038.1:0-935 GCF_005435095.1 Halorubrum sp. CGM5_25_10-8B
ACGATCGATGTGACGGGCGTCGAGAACACGGCTCAGGACTCGACAAGCGGAACATTCACCGACGGGGGTTCGGTGCCGTTTAACATTGGTGGGACCGAGAGGCCGCGAGACGCGACGGTCACGCTCACAGGGATCGAGGAAACCTCACAAGCGTCGACGAGCGAAACGCTCTCGGACAGCCAAAGCATGCCGATCGACGTTGGCGGCACGACGAGCCCGCGAGACGTGACCGTGACTCTCACGGGCCACGAGTCGTCGGCGTCGAGATCGATCTCCGGCAGTTTGACACAGTCATCAACGACGGAGACGATAACATCGGACGCGACACAATTGAGAAACGCCGAGGTCTCGGCGACGGGGAGCGAGATCACCGGGCCGGCCGTCGATGCGTCCGATGTTAGCGGACTCCTTTATATCGCCTCCGGCGAGTCGAAAACGATCACGATGAATGTCCCGTCAACGATTGACACGCTCAACGCCTTCCGCGTCAACAACGGACGTTTTGAGGGGGCTGGCGAGTATGAAGTCTCAATCGACGGGACGAGCATTGGAGTGTTCGACAACGCGGGTGACACGGAACAGACGGTCGACTTCGATGATGGTTCGATTGATGTATCGAGCAAAAGTCAGGTGACGGTGACGATCGAAAATCGGGCGGATGGCGATCTGACGATCGACAACGATGCCACGCAATTCGGGTATGTAAACCTCGTCTCAAAACCGGATGTAACGATAAACGGGATCTCACTCGGAACCGGAGGATCGGCATCGACATCACTCAATGACGGTGATGTCGTCAATGTTGAGACGGTCGGCGGCTCGATCGACTACTCGATCACTTGGGACGATGTCGACGTGACAGAAGATCCAACGGCGACCGTCGCCGGTCAGACTATATCACACTCGGGCACGCTTGGACAGGGAGAGACGGTCAC
>NZ_SGTY01000039.1:0-692 GCF_005435095.1 Halorubrum sp. CGM5_25_10-8B
GGGTCGCGTTAAGTTTGGCGTGAATTGTGGTAGACGGCGAGGGCTTCGAGCCAATTTTGAGCTGTCTCTAACGCGACATTGCTGAAACTATTCGCAAACGATGATGTTCGTCGTTCTATTTCCCAAAAGACACGTTCGATGGCATTCCGATTTCCATGTCGAATGACTTGAAATCGATAGCCGTCTTCAGCAAGGACTGAGCCGAGATAGTCTGCGTCATCGACGAGAAATTCGACGTTGTTCAGCTGATAGCGCCGGTGTAGCTCGGTGAGAAACCATCGCGTCGTCTGTTTGTTTGTGGTCGGATAGAGACTCACCTGAAGGATCTCGTTCGTCTGTGGATCAACCGCGCCGTACAGCCAGAACTTCTGGCCGTGGAGGCGGATCATCTTTTCGTCAACCGCGAGTTGATCCTCGGAGACGGTCGAGATCGGCTGTAGATCGGCTTTATGAACCCAGTGATGGATAGCGACGTGACTCCGATCGATCCCAAACCTTTCGAGATGCTTACTTACCTCACGTAGTGACATACCGGCCAAGTGACAGCGGATCCCCACTTCAATCGCCCAGCGCGGAGTTCGATCTCGCTCCGCAAACGACAAGTCGATCCACGCGATACCTTCGCTGAGGCGGTCGAATTCTGGCATAGACACTCAGAAATCGTCCGCCTCATCCTCTAACTTAACGCGACC